>DASWYJ010000225.1:0-21318 GCA_036405035.1 Burkholderiaceae bacterium | reverse complement strand
TGCAGCACGTGGCCGAAAACCAGGCCCCGTTTGTCGTCATCGACTCCATCCTGTCGGAAGAGGCGGTGCTGGCGTTCGAATACGGCTACGCATCCAACGACCCCAACACGCTGGTGATCTGGGAAGCGCAGTTCGGCGACTTCGCCAACGGTGCGCAGGTCGTGATCGACCAGTTCATCGCCTCAGGTGAAGTGAAGTGGGGCCGGGTCAACGGCATCACGCTGATGCTGCCGCACGGCTACGAAGGCCAGGGCCCCGAGCACAGCTCGGCCCGCCTGGAGCGCTTCATGCAGCTGAGCGCCGACACCAACATGCAGGTGGTGCAGCCCACCACGGCCAGCCAGATCTTCCACGTGCTGCGCCGCCAGATGGTGCGCAGCCTGCGCAAGCCGCTGGTGATCATGACGCCCAAGTCCCTGTTGCGCAACAAGGATGCCACCTCGCCGCTCAGCGAATTCACCAAGGGTTCGTTCCAGACGGTGATTCCGGAGCACAAGGCGCTCAAGGCCGACAAGGTGAAGCGCTTTGTCGCCTGTTCCGGCAAGGTGTACTACGACCTGGTGAAAAAGCGCGAGGAAAAGGGCGCGGACGATGTGGCCATCGTCCGCGTCGAACAGCTCTATCCCTTCCCGCACAAGGCCTTTGCCGCCGAGCTGAAGAAATATCCCAACGTGACCGAAGTGGTCTGGTGCCAGGACGAGCCCCAGAACCAGGGCGCCTGGTTCTTCGTGCAGCACTACATCCACGAGAACATGCTGGATGGCCAGCGTCTGGGCTACTCCGGCCGGGCCGCGTCGGCATCGCCGGCTGTCGGCTATTCGCACCTGCACCAGGAGCAGCAGAAGGCGCTGGTCGACGGGGCGTTCGGCAAGCTCAAGGGATTTGTGCTGACCAAGTGAGCTTGGTCACACCACGTGGAACTGGAAAACAGAAAGAATTGAAATGGCACTCGTAGAAGTCAAAGTACCGCAATTGTCGGAATCGGTGGCCGAAGCCACCATGTTGCAATGGAAAAAGAAGGCCGGTGATGCCGTTGCCATCGACGAAATCCTGATCGAGATCGAAACCGACAAGGTGGTCCTCGAAGTGCCGGCGCCCGCCGCCGGCGTGCTCGCCGAAATCGTGGTCGCCGATGGTGGCACCGTGACGGCCGAACAGCTGATCGCCCGCATCGATACCGACGGCAAGGCCGCCGCCGCGGCGCCCGCTGCTGCTCCGGCCGCCGCAGCCGCTGCTGCGCCGGCGCCGGCTGCTGCCGCAGTGGCAACCGGCGGTTCCATGGCGGGCGTGGCCATGCCGGCTGCTGCCAAGCTGATGGCCGACAACAACCTGGCCGCCGGTTCGGTGGCAGGCACCGGCAAGGACGGCCGTGTCACCAAGGGCGATGTGCTGGGTGCTGTGGCCGCTCCTAAATCGGTAGCTACTGCGCCAGCAAAGGCGCCGGCCCCGGCCGCTTTGTTGCCTCAAGTGGCAACTCCCGCGCCGAAACTGGGCGATCGGCCCGAGCAGCGTGTGCCCATGTCGCGCCTGCGCGCGCGCGTGGCCGAACGCCTGCTGCAGTCGCAATCGACCAACGCCATCCTGACCACCTTCAACGAGGTCAATATGGCGCCGGTGATGGAAATGCGCAAGCGCTTCCAGGAAAAGTTCGAAAAGGAGCACGGCGTCAAGATTGGCTTCATGAGCTTCTTCGTCAAGGCTGCCGTGCATGCGCTGAAGAAGTACCCGGTGCTCAATGCCTCGGTCGATGGCAACGACATCGTCTACCACGGCTATTTCGACATCGGCATCGCGGTGGGTTCACCACGTGGCCTGGTGGTGCCCATCCTGCGCAACGCCGACCAGATGAGTTTTGCCGATATCGAGAAGAAGATCGCCGAGTACGGCCAGAAGGCCCGTGACGGCAAGCTCGGCATCGAGGAGTTGACGGGTGGCACCTTCTCCATCTCGAATGGCGGCACCTTCGGCTCGATGCTGTCGACCCCCATCATCAATCCGCCGCAGAGCGCCATCCTGGGCGTGCATGCCACCAAGGACCGCGCGGTGGTGGAAAACGGGCAGATCGTCATCCGCCCGATGAACTACCTGGCCATGAGCTACGACCACCGCATCATCGATGGCCGCGAAGCCGTGCTGGGCCTGGTGGCCATGAAGGAAGCGCTGGAAGATCCGGCGCGTCTGCTGTTCGATATTTGACCTACCCCCGAAGCGGCCGTCGGCCGCCTTCCCCTCAAGGGGGCGACACCAGCGGCCCGGCCAAGCCGGTTCCGCGGTGTCTCCCGAAAAGTCCCTGGAGATTGGGCAAAGGAATTTTGTATGAGTAAACAATTCGACGTGATCGTCATTGGCGGCGGTCCCGGTGGCTACATTGCGGCCATCCGTGCTGCGCAGCTGGGCCAGAGCGTGGCCTGCATCGACGAATGGAAGAACGCCAAGGGCGGCCCCGCGCCCGGCGGCACCTGTACCAACGTGGGCTGCATTCCCTCGAAGGCGCTGCTGCAGTCGTCCGAGCACTACGAACAGGCTGCCCACCACTTTGCCGACCACGGCATCGGCGTGTCGGGCCTGAGCCTCGACGTGGCCAAGATGCTGGGCCGCAAGGACCAGGTGGTCAAGCAGAACAACGATGGCATCCTGTACCTGTTCAAGAAGAACAAGGTCAGCTTTTTCCACGGCCGCGCGTCGTTCGTCAAGGCCGCCGAAGGTGGCTACGAAATCAAGGTGGCTGGCGCCACCGAGGAAAGCATCACCGGCAAGCACATCATCGTGGCCACCGGCTCCAACGCCCGCGCGCTGCCCGGCACGCCATTCGACGAGGAAAACATCCTGTCCAACGACGGTGCGCTGCGGGTTGGCGCGGTACCGAAGAAGCTCGGCCTCATCGGCTCGGGGGTCATTGGCCTGGAAATGGGCTCGGTCTGGCGCCGTCTGGGCGCTGACGTGACCATTCTCGAAGGCTTGCCGACCTTTCTCGGCGCGGTCGACGAGCAGATCGCCCGCGAGGCGCACAAGGCTTTCCTCAAGCAGGGCCTGAAGATCGAGCTGGGCGTCAAGGTTGGCGAGATCAAGACCGGCAAGAAGGGCGTGAGCATCGCCTACGCCAATGCCAAGGGCGAAGCGCAGACGCTGGATGTGGACAAGCTCATCGTGTCGATCGGCCGGGTGCCCAACACGATTGGCCTGAACGCCGAAGCAGTCGGCCTGAAGCTCGATGAGCGTGGCGCGATTGTGGTCGACGACCACTGCAAGACCAACCTCCCCAACGTGTGGGCGGTGGGCGACGTGGTGCGCGGCCCGATGCTGGCACACAAGGCCGAGGAAGAGGGCGTGGCGGTGGCCGAGCGTATCGTGGGCCAGCACGGCCACGTGAACTTCAATACCGTGCCCTGGGTGATCTACACCAGCCCCGAGATCGCCTGGGTTGGCCAGACCGAGCAGCAGCTCAAGGCCGCAGGCCGTGCCTACAAGGCGGGCAGCTTCCCCTTCCTGGCCAACGGGCGGGCCCGTGCATTGGGTGACACCACCGGCATGGTCAAGTTCCTGGCCGATGCGGCTACCGACGAAATCCTCGGTGTGCACATTGTTGGCCCCATGGCCAGCGAGCTGATCGCCGAAGCGGTGGTGGCGATGGAATTCCGCGCCAGTGCGGAAGACATCGCCCGCATCTGCCATGCCCATCCGTCGCTCAGCGAGGCGACCAAGGAGGCGGCGCTGGCGGTGGACAAGCGCACGCTGAACTTCTGAGCGGATGCCGGTTTCCGTGCTTTCCCGCTGCGTGCGGGTCGCTGCCCTCCGGGGGGGCTCAACCGCCTCGGGGCGGCACGGCGGCGCCTGATGCCCTCGGTTCGTGCTACCTACGACGCGGAGCTGGCGGCGCGGGGATACACCGCCGACCCGGCGCAGCTGCGCGCCGTGGATGCGCTGGAGCGCTGCGCGCGGGAATGGGCGGCATTCAAGGAAAAGCGCTCCAATGCGCTGAAGAAGCTGATCAATCGCCCCGATGTGCCACGCGGTGTCTACATGTACGGAGGGGTGGGGCGCGGCAAGAGCTTCCTGATGGACTGCTTCTACAACGCTGTTCCGCTGCGCCGCAAGACCCGGCTGCATTTCCACGAATTCATGCGGGAGGTGCACCGTGAACTGCACGACCTGCAGGGCACGGTGAACCCGCTGGATGCGCTGGGCAAGCGTATTGCGAGGCGCTACCGGCTGATTTGCTTCGATGAATTCCACGTGGCCGACATCACCGACGCGATGATCCTGCACCGCCTTCTGGCCGCGATGTTCGAAAACGGCGTGGGTTTTGTCACCACCTCGAATTTCACCCCGGATGGCCTGTACCCGAATGGCCTGCACCGCGACCGTATCCTGCCTGCCATCGGCCTGCTGAAAAAGAACCTCGAAGTGCTCAGCGTCGACAACGGTGTCGACTACCGGCGGCGCACGCTGGAGCAGGTGAAGCTCTACCACACCCCGTTGGGCGATGCGGCCGAGGCCGAGATGGCCGATGCCTTCAACCGCCTGGCCGAAACGCAGGATGAAGACCCGGTGCTGCACATCGAGGCGCGCGAGATCCGCGCGCGCCGCAAGGCCGGCGGCATCGTCTGGTTCGACTTCAAGACCCTCTGTGGTGGCCCGCGCTCACAGAACGACTACCTCGAAATCGCGAGCCAGTTCCATACCCTGCTGCTCAGCAATGTGCCGTACATGCCGATCCGGCTGGCCTCGGAGGCCCGCCGTTTCACCTGGCTGGTCGATGTGCTGTATGACCGGCGGGTCAAGCTCATCATGTCCGCCGAAGTCGCGCCCGAGGCGCTGTACACCGAAGGCCCGCTGGCCCATGAGTTTCCCCGCACGGTGTCGCGCCTCAACGAGATGCAGTCGACCGAGTTTCTGGCGCTGGAGCGGCGAACGGTGGATACTGCGCTGACATGAAAGCTCTTCTTGCCACCTGCTGCCTGCTGCTGGCGGGTGTGGCCGCATTCGCCGCCGATCCCGAGGTTCCCGCCGCCGAGCAGGAGGAGCGTGCCCGGATCGAAAGCCGGCGCGCGGCGGTGGAAAGCCAGTTCGCCGAGACGGAGAAAGATTGCTACCGGAAGTTCTCCGTCAACCGTTGCCTGGATGGTGCCCGCAAGGAGCGACGGCAGGCGCTGGGCACGCTGCGGCGCGAGGAAATGGCAGTGAACGATGCGCGGCGCCAGCGCGAGGCGAAGGCGCGCCGCGATGCAATCCAGGCGAAATCGTCGCCGGAAAAGCTGCAGCAGAATGCCGAGCGGGCCGGCCATGCGCTGGAGGCCTCGCAGCGGCGAACCGAGCGGCTGGAGGCCCGCCAGCGTGACGGCACCACACTGCCGGAGGGGGGCGCATCCGCGCCGCCGCCGGGGGCAAAACCCCGCCGGGCCCATGCGGAAGCGGCCGCAGCGCAGCAGGAAAAGCGTGAGGAAGCCGTACGGCGCAAGGCCCGGCGCGACAAGAAGCTCACCGAGCGCACCAAGCCACCTGCTGCGCCCTTGCCGGCACCCGTGCACTGACCGTACATGGGCCGCCCCGGGCATCAGCCAGTGTTGGCTGACGCCTCGATCTTCACGATGGCCAGTGACAGGTTGTCGCTGCAGCCGTGTGCCCGGGCGCGGGCCTGTTCCACCAGTGCTGCGCCGGCCGCGGCCGCATCCAGCTGGCTGAGCAGGCGGCCCAGAGCCTCATGGCTGAAATGGGACCAGATGCCGTCGCTGCAGGCCAGCAGAACATCACCCGGTTGCACCTGCGCAATGGAATGGGCGCTTTTCGGGGGCGGTTCGGTGGTTCCCAGGCAGTGGGTCAGTACGTGGGCCTTCGGATGGGAAGCGGCATCGCCGGCGTCCAGTTCACCCCGGTCGAGCAGGGACTGCACATGCGAGTGGTCGCGGGTGCGGTGCAGCAGGGCGCCGTTGCGGAAATGGTAGATGCGCGAATCGCCCGCATGCACCCAGTGGCAGTCGCCCGCCGGATTGAGAATGAACGCGGCAACCGTGCTGTGGGGTTCCTGCTCGGAAGCGAGGGCCATCAGGCGGATCATCGTGTGGGCTTGCGTGACCAGTTGCTGCAGCAACGTGGCCGCACTGTCGGTGGCGGGTGCGTAGCCCTCGAACAACTGGCGCGCGGTGAGCATCACCTGGTCGGCCGCCAGGCGGCCTCCGCGGCGGCCGCCCATGCCGTCGGCCAATACCACCATCACGCAGCCCGGCGCGCGGGGATGGCTGAGCAGCGCGACCTGATCCTGCTGCTCGCTGCGGTCGCCCATGTGTAGTGCGGTGGCACCGCGGAGGCGGCAGGGGAGCGGCATGGTGTTGTTTGTTCTGCAGTGGCACGCCTGTGCCACATCGGTACCCGTATTATCGGGGGCTGGTGGCAGTACGGCTGCCTCCACCTCGCAAGAATCACGTGCCTTTTTCTCCCCTCTCCTCTTTCCCCTTCCATCTGGATTGCCAGCGGGAATTCCCGCAGCGGGTGGGCCGATGCTGACGCCGCTGGAGCAGGCGGTCCAGGCGGTATTCTCCAGCGAGGGTGTCCTGCTGCAGGGTACGGAGCAGTTCATTCCCCGGCAGGCGCAGACCGACATGGCGCTGGCGGTGGCCCAGGCCATCGTGGCGGGGCAGGAGGGCGGCCATGTGCTGGTGGCCGAAGCCGGTACCGGCGTGGGCAAAACCTTCGCCTACCTCGTGCCGGCGCTGCTCAGCGGTGAGCGCATCCTGCTCTCCACCGCCACCAAGACCTTGCAGGACCAGCTGTTCGGGCGCGACCTGCCCGGGCTGGTTGCTGCGTTGGGGGTGCCGGTGCAGATGGCGCTGCTCAAGGGGCGCAGCAGCTACCTGTGCCTGCACCGGATGGAACTGGCCCGCGACAACGGGCTGGCGGCCGATCGCACCGTGGCCCATGCATTGGCGCGGGTGGAGCGCTGGGCGCACACCACCCGCAGCGGAGATCTTGCGGAAATGCCCGGCCTGGATGAACGCTCGGCGGTGATTCCGCTGGTGACGTCCACCCGCGAGAACTGCCTGGGCGCGAGCTGCCCGAAGGCGCGGGCATGCCATGTCAATCTGGCCCGGCGCGAGGCCATGGCGGCGGATGTGGTGGTGGTCAACCACCACCTGTTCTTTGCCGATCTCGCGGTGCGCGAGTCGGGCATGGCGGAGCTGCTGCCATCGGTGCGGGTGGCGATTTTCGATGAGGCCCACCAGATCAACGAGATCGGGGTGCAGTTTCTGGGCGTTCATCTGTCGGGAGGCCAGTTGCTCGATTGCGCCCGCGACATGCTGGCCACCGGTCTGCAGCAGGCGCGCGGCCTGGCGGATTGGCAAGGCCTGGCTGGCGGCGTGGAGCGTGCCACCCGGGATTTGCGGCTGGTGCTCGGCAAGCTGCCGCCAGGCAGCAAGCTGCGCTGGACCGGGGACGTGCCACAAGGCATTCCTTCGGGCGCCTGGCAGCACGCGCTGACCACGCTCGTCACTGCCCTCGACAGCGCCGGGCAGGGCCTCGATACCGTGAGCGAGATCAGCCCGGATTTCGTGCGGCTGGCCGAGCGGGTCGCGGCACTGGCCGACCGCGCCACCCGTTTCTCCCAGCCCTGCGAGGCGGGCAGCGTGCGCTGGGTGGATGCGGGTACGCAGCTGCGGCTGGTGGAGTCTCCGCTGGACATCGCGCAGGCCGTACGTACCCGGCTGCTTGCGCCCGAGCGCCCCGGCGCCACCACCTGGATATTCACGTCTGCCACGCTGGGCGACGATGCCCGGCTCCGCTGGTTCACCGAGCCCTGTGGCCTGCAGGATGCCCGCATTGCGCGCTTCGGCAGCCCGTTCGACTACGCCCGCCAGGCCGGGCTGTACCTGCCCGGTGGTTTTCCGGCGCCGGCGGATCCTGGCCATCCTGCCGCAGTGGCCCGCCTCGCTGCAGACGGGGCGCGCCGGCTGGGCGGGCGGACCATGGTGCTGACCACCAGCCTGCGGGCATTGCGGCTGATTGGCGACGCCATCCGCGATGCGTTCGACGGGGATTCCCGTATCGAGGTGCTGGTGCAAGGCGATCTGCCCAAGCGCCGCCTGATTGCGCGGTTCCGGGAAGGGGCTGGCGCGGGCGGTGCGGGTTGCGTGCTGGTGGCTTCGGTGTCCTTCTGGGAAGGCGTGGATGTACCGGGCGAGGCGCTGCAGCTGGTGGTGATCGACAAGCTGCCGTTTCCATCGCCGGGCGATCCGTTGGTCGAGGCCCGGGCGCAGCGGTTGCAGGCTCAGGGGCGCAGCCCGTTCAACGACTATTTCGTGCCGGAAGCGGCAGTCATGCTGAAGCAGGGGGCGGGCCGGCTGATCCGCAAGGAAACCGACCAGGGAGTGCTGGTGCTGTGCGACCCCCGCGTCACGACCATGGGATATGGGAAGCGGCTGCTGGCGGCGCTGCCGGCGATGCGCCGGCTGTCAGGCGAAGCGGAGTTTCACGCCGCCCTGGATGCGCTCACCACAGCTTCCACCACGGATCTTTCTGGGTCTTGAAGCCCTTGCTGATGTACTCGCTCTGCGGGAAGGTGGCGGTCAGCACGCGGCGGGTGTCGTCGCGCAGCTCCGTCATGCCCAGCGCGTCGTAGGAGCGCATCAGGATGAAGGTGGCTTCCTCCAGTGCCGGCACGTCGCGGTAGTCGGCAATGGCGATCTGTGCGCGGTTGATGGCGGCCACATAGGCGCCGCGGTTGTAGTAGTAGCGCGCCACATGCACCTCGTACTGCGCCAGCGAATTGACGATGTAGGTCATGCGCTGGCGGGCATCGGGCGTGTAGCGGGAATCGGGGAAGCGCGTGGTCAGTTCCTTGAAGGCCTCGAACGATTCCTTGGCGGCTTTCTGGTCGCGCTCGGCCAGGTCCTGCCGGGTGAGGGAACCGAAGATGCCCAAGTTGTCGTTGAAATTGATCAGGCCCTTCAGGTAGAGCGCATAGTCGAGCGCCGGGCTCGACGGGTGCAGCCGGATGAAACGGTCCAGCGTGGCCTGGGCCTGGGCCTGCTCGTTGCCCTTGTACTGGGCATAGGCCTTCTCGAGCTGGGCCTGCTGGGCCAGCGGCGTGCCCGCGGCACGGCCTTCGAGCTTCTCGAACAGGGGAACGGCCTTGTCGTAGGCGCCCGCACTGGCTTCTTCACGCGCTTCGGCGTAAATCTTGTTGGGACTCCAGTCGGCGGTCTTGTCCACGTCGGTGGAAGAGCAGGCGGGCAGAAGCGCCACGCATGCCACCCATCCACCCAGTGTGACCGCCGATAATTTGGTGCGAAACATACTTGAAAGTCCTCTTGAAACCCGGCAAAACCATTATATCGGCGCCCTCTGGGGAGGCTGGCGACGGCGGCCCCGCCATCGAGGATGCCGACGATCCGGCAGCCTCCGGTTGCGAGGAGCGCAGTGCCGTGTTGCAGGTGGCACACCACGGCAGCCGGCTCGACCACGTGCTGGTGGACGTGGTGCCGGAGTTTTCGCGCAGCTACCTCCAGCAGCTGGTGGAGGCCGGCGCCGTGGCGCTCAACGGCAGTCCGGCACGCCGCTCGTCGCACAAGGTGCGGGCCGGTGATGCGCTGGTGGTTGTTCTGCAGCCCACGCAGCAGAGCCAGGCTTTCCGGCCGGAGCCGATGGCCTTGTCCGTGGTGTTCGAGGATGCGCATCTGCTGGTGATCGACAAGCCGGCCGGGCTCGTGGTGCACCCCGCACCCGGCAACTGGTCGGGCACGCTGCTCAATGGCCTGCTGGCCCGCGATCCTGCCGCCGCCACGTTGCCGCGCGCCGGTATCGTGCACCGGCTCGACAAGGACACCAGCGGCCTGATGGTGGTGGCGCGCAGCCGGCAGGCCATGGACGCCCTGGTGCGCGCCATTGCCGCGCGCGAGGTCAGCCGCCAGTACCTCGCGCTGGCCGCCCGGCCGTGGGTGGGGCCGGCGCAGCGGCGCGTTGACGCCCCGATCGGGCGCGATCCGCGGCAGCGGCTGCGCATGGCGGTGGTGGATCTGCAGCGCAGCCCCGGCAAGCCGGCCATGACGGATTTCGAGCGGCTGGACAGCGCCGATGCCGCCTGCCTGCTGCGCTGCACGTTGCACACGGGGCGCACCCACCAGATCCGGGTGCATGCAGCCAGCATGGGCCACCCGCTGCTGGCCGACGCGCTGTACGGCGGGCCGGCCGTTCCTCCGCTGGAGCGCCAGGCCCTGCATGCGCAGCGGCTGGCGTTTACCCACCCGGTGGATGGCACGCCGCTGGCCTTTGTCTCGGCGCTGCCACAGGACCTGCGCGACGCCTTGCAGGAGCAGGGCCTGCGTTACAATGAAACCGTCTGCTGACCGGCCGCGTTCCGGTCTGCCCGCGCCGGAGACTGCGTGTCCCCCGCGCCCTGAGTCCCACAGCACCACACGGGTGCCTTTCCCACGACAACACAACCATGAACACGGCGGACGCCAAGCGCGTCCTTGAAACCGCCTTGATCTGTACCCAGCAGCCAATGCCGGTGCGGGAGATGCGCGTCCTGTTCGACGACATGCTGGGCGCCGACACGGTGCGGCTGCTGCTCGACGAACTGCAGCTCGACTGGGCGCAGCGCGGGGTGGAGCTTGTGCAGGTGGCCTCCGGCTGGCGTTTCCAGAGCCGGCCCGAGATGCGGGAGTACCTTGATCGCCTGCACCCGGAAAAACCGCCCCGCTATACCCGGGCGGCGCTCGAAACCCTCGCCATCATTGCCTACCGCCAGCCGGTCACGCGCGGCGAGATCGAAGACATCCGTGGCGTTACCGTCAATTCCCTGATCCTCAAGCAACTCGAAGACCGGGGCTGGGTCGAGGCCATTGGCCACCGCGAGACGGCCGGCCGGCCGGCGCTGTACGCGACCACCCGCCAGTTCCTCGACGACCTGGGTCTCGCCTCGCTCGACCAGTTGCCACCGCCTGCCGACGGCGACGGCATAGCCGGTCTGCCCGATCTTCCCGGCATGCTGGCCGACGCCGGCCAGGCCAGCCTGGGTCTGGCCGAGGCCACGGTCGAAGAGCCCGCCTCCGGCGCGGTGGCCGAGCCCCTTTCTCTTTCTTCTTCCGGCGTCGATTCCGCTGCCGTTCCCGCCACCGACAGCCCGGACCCCGCGGAGGCCCCTGCCGGCTTGCCCGCAGCCGATCTCCCCGCCAACAACGAGCCATCCCCATGACCGATGTCGCGAAACCGGCCGTGCAAGCCGCCGAGCCCGAAGATTTGATGAAAAAAGTGCCATTGGCCAGTGTGTATGCTGACGATGATGCTCCTGAAAATGTAGCAATCGAGGCGCCTGCCGTCGCCGACGCAAGCGCTGTGCCCCCACCCGCGCGAACGGCCCGCGCCGCGCCGCAGGGCTACGGTTTCCTCGACGTGGTCAGTGGCCAGCTCGATGCCGACGAAGAGAACGAAGCAGTGGTGTTGCCCAAGCGGGTGCTGCAGCCACAGCCCGAAACGCCCAAGCTGCACAAGGTACTGGCCCAGGCCGGCCTGGGGTCGCGGCTGGAAATGGAGCAGCTGATCACCGAGGGGCGCATTTCCGTCAACAACGAACCGGCCCACATCGGCCAGCGCATCCAGTTCGGCGACCATGTCAAGGTCAATGGCAAACCGATCAAGGTGCGCATCGCGCCGCCGCCGCCGCGGGTCATTGCGTACCACAAGCCCGCCGGCGAGGTCGTGACCCATGACGATCCGCAGAACCGGCCCACCGTGTTCCGCAAGTTGCCCAAGCTGTTCCAGGGCAAATGGCAATCGGTCGGCCGGCTGGACCTGAACACCGAAGGCCTGCTGCTGCTCACCAGCTCCGGCGAGCTGGCCAACCAGCTGATGCACCCCCGTTTCGGGCTGGAGCGCGAATACGCGGTGCGGGTGCTGGGCGCGCTCAACAACGAAGAAAAGCAGAAGCTGCTCGACGGCGTCAAGCTCGACGACGGCATGGCCCAGTTCGGCACCATCGAAGACGGTGGTGGCGAGGGCGCCAACTGCTGGTACCGCGTCACCATTTCCGAAGGCCGCAACCGGGAGGTGCGCCGCATGTTCGAAGCCGTGGGCCACGCCGTCAGCCGGCTGATCCGCATCCGCTACGGCGCCATGGTGCTGCCGCGCGGACTCAAGCGCGGTGCCTGGATGGAGCTCGACGAAGGCGATTTGCGCGCACTGACCCGCGCTGCGGGCGGTGAGCGCCGCTCCGATGCGGGGGAGGGCGGTGAGCGTCCCGGCGGCGGTGACCGGCCAGGCCGCAGCGGCCGTGGCAACAGCAACAACCGCCGGCGCGGCCCGGGCGGCCCACCGGCAGGCGAACAGCCGCGCCGCGGCAATGGCAAGGCCGGGCCCGGCGGTGCACCGGGTGGCCGCAAGGCTCCGCAGCAGCAGCGGGACCGTGACGAGCGTGGCGGCGCGGCCCAGCCGGACCCGATGAAAACCGCGTTCGGCTACATCGGCGCCGACAGCTTTACCCGGCAGCGCCCCGGTGCGGGCCCGCGCCGCGGGCCGGGTGGTGGCAACGGAGGTGGTGGAGGAGGCGGCTTCGGCGGCGGGCCACGGCGCGGCGGCGGAGGCGGCCGCGGCCGCTGAAACTTCGGGCCTGCCGGGGCCGGGGATACCGGCCATCGGGTTAAAATCAGGGGCTTTGCTGCTCGCAGCTTGCCCCCTCAACATATCAAGGATTCGCCATGGCAATTGAACGCACCCTCTCCATCATCAAGCCCGACGCAGTGGCCAAGAACGTCATTGGCCAGATCTACGCCCGCTTCGAGGCTGCCGGCCTGAAAATCATTGCCTCGCGCATGGCCCACCTGTCCCGCGGCGAAGCCGAAGCGTTCTACGCCGTGCACAAGGCCCGCCCGTTCTTCAAGGATCTGGTGGACTTCATGGTGTCGGGCCCGGTCGTGATCCAGGTTCTCGAGGGTGAAGGCGCCATTGCCAAGAACCGTGACCTGATGGGCGCCACCGACCCGAAGAAGGCTGCAGCCGGCACCATCCGCGCCGATTTCGCCGACAGCATCGATGCCAATGCCGTGCACGGCTCCGACGCAGCCGAAACCGCTGCTGTCGAAATCGCGTTCTTCTTCGCCGGTCTGAACGTCTACGGACGTTGAGCCTGCCGGTCGCACGACCATGACGGCCAACCTGCTCGATTTCGATCTGGAGGGTTTGGCCGCCTTCTGCGCCGGGCTGGGTGAAAAGCGCTTCCGCGCTACCCAGCTGTTTCGCTGGGTGCACCAGCGCGGCGCGGCGGACTTTGACCAGATGACCGATCTGGCCAAATCGCTCCGCGAGAAACTCAAGGGAGCCGCCACCGTGCAGGCGCTTCCCGTGCTGAGCCAGCATGAATCCGCCGACGGCACCATCAAGTGGCTGTTCGACGTGGGCAACGGCGACGCGGTGGAGACCGTGTTCATTCCCGAAACCGACCGTGGCACGCTCTGCATTTCTTCGCAGGCGGGCTGTGCCGTGGGCTGCCGCTTCTGTTCCACCGGCCATCAGGGCTTCAGCCGCAACCTCACCACCGGCGAAATCCTGGCCCAGCTGTGGTTCGCCGAACATTTCCTGCGCCGCCACCTCCACCGCGACGAGCGCGTGGTTTCCAATGTGGTGATGATGGGCATGGGCGAGCCGCTGCAGAACTACAGCCAGCTGGTGCCTGCCCTCAAGGCCATGCTGGACGACCATGGCTATGGCCTTTCGCGCCGGCGTGTCACGGTGTCCACATCGGGCGTGGTGCCGATGATCGACCGGCTGGCGCAGGATTGCCCGGTCGCGCTGGCGGTGTCCCTGCATGCGCCGAATGACCCGCTGCGCAACAACCTGGTGCCGCTGAACCGGAAATACCCGCTGGCCGAGTTGCTGGCGGCCTGCAACCGCTATCTGGCCGCTGCGCCGCGCGATTTCATCACTTTCGAGTACTGCATGCTGGACGGGGTCAACGACCAGCCGGCACATGCCCGCGAGCTGGTTACGCTGGTCCGCGAGAGCGGCATACGTGCCAAATTCAACCTGATCCCGTTCAACCCTTTCCCGGCATCGGGCCTGCTGCGCTCACCCGCACCGGCGGTGGACGCCTTCGCGGCCGCCCTGGTGGCGGCCGGCATCGTCACCACCGTGCGCAAGACCCGTGGCGATGACATTGATGCGGCGTGTGGCCAGCTTGCGGGCGACGTGCGCGACCGCACGGGCGTGCAGGCCCGCATGGCCGAGCAGCGCAGGATACCCATCACCGATATCCGTACGGTCGGCGTGCAGGAGGCCTCATGAACGGTTTGCGCGGAATGGCGATGGTGGTGGCATGGGCGGCGCTGCTGCTGCTGCTGTCCGCATGCGCCGGTGGCCGTGCGCCGGTGGCGCAGGCTGTGCCGGGCGATATCACCACCGCGTCCGACCAGACCGACGCCCGCCGGCGCGCCAGCATCCGGCTGGAGCTCGCCAGCGGCTATTTCGAGCAGGGCCAGACCACCGTGGCGCTCGATGAAATCAAGCAGGCGCTGCTGACCGATCCCGGTTTTGCCGATGCGTACAACCTGCGCGGCCTGGTCTACATGCGGCTGAACGACATGGCGCTCGCCGAGGACAGTTTCCAGCGGGCTTTTGCGCTGAGTCCGCGCGATCCCAACGTGGCGCACAACTATGGCTGGCTGCTGTGCCAGCAGGCACGGTATGCGCAGGCCGAACCCCTGTTTGCCCAGGCGCTGAGCAGCCCGCAATACGCCGACAAGGCCAAGACCTGGATGGCCCAGGGCCTGTGCCAGATGCGGGGAGGCCAGTCTGCCGAGGCCGAGCGCAGCCTGGCGCGCGCGAGCGAACTCGACCCTGGCAACCCCATTCCCAGCTACAACCTGGCACGCCTGCTGTATGCGCGCGGAGACTACGCGCGTGCGCAGTTCTACATCCGCCGGCTCAACAGCAGCGAGCTGGCCAATGCCGAGACGCTGTGGCTGGGCGTGCGGATCGAGCGCCGCCTGGGTAGCCCCAATGCGGCGCGGCTGGCTGAACAATTGCGCCGGCGTTTTCCCGAGGCGCGGGAAACGCAGGCGCTGGAACGCGGAGCTTTCGATGACTGAACCCGACGCCCTCTGGCACGACGAACCCGCGGTTTCCCCCGCACCCACTCCCTCCGGGGTCAGTGCCGGCGCGCTGTTGCGCGCGGCGCGTGAAGAGGCGGGCCTGGACCTGGCTGCGCTGGCGGTTACGCTGAAGGTGCCCGAGCGCAAGCTGGAGGCGCTGGAAGCCGACCAGTACGACAGCCTGCCCGACAGCATGTTCACCCGTGCACTCGCTTCCAGCGTATGCCGTGCCCTGCGCATCGATCCGGTTCCGGTGCTGGAGCGCTTGCCCCAGGTGGAAAAAAAGCCGTTCGACGGCAGCAATACGGGCCTCAATGCCCCGTTTCGTGCCAGCCGCAACCGTTCGCTGGCGACGGCGCCCTGGCTGGCCCTGCTGCTGCGCCCGGGCTCGCTGGTTGTCCTGGCGCTGCTGGTGGGCGCGGTGGTGCTGCTGGCGATTCCCTCCATCCCGGCGCTGGACCGCCTGCTGGGCAAGTTCGACAGCCGCACCGGCAGCACGGTCACGACCCATATCGGCACGGGCGCCGATGGTTCCGATGCCGGCGTGCGCATGGCTGCGCCGGCTCCGGTGACGGAAGAGGTGGCAACCCCGTCCCAGGCCGCTGTGCCGGCACCGGCCAATGCGGCTGCGGGCATGACCCCGGTGCTGACGGCCGCTTCGGCGCTGAAACCGCCGGTCACGGCGGAGGTGTTGCGCTTTACCGTGAATGCCGACACCTGGGTGGAAGTGACGGATGCGCGGGGCAATCTGCCCTTGCGCCGCCTGCTCAATCCCGGCGAATCGGTCCCTGTCGAAGGCCATGTGCCGATGCGTGTGATCGTTGGCCGGGCTGACGGCGTGAAGGTGACGGTGCGGGGCCAGCCTTTCGACATCAGTGCGCTGGCCCGCGACAACGTGGCCCGCTTCGAGGTGAAGTGATGGCCGACGGCGCCTTTTCGGCTTTCTCCGACTGGATGGTGGCGGCGGCCACGCCCGCAGCGCGGCGCTCCCGCCAGGCCCGTGTGGCGTGGGGCGACCGGGTGGTCACCGTCGGCGGCGATGCCCCGGTGCGGGTGCAGTCGATGACCAATACCGATACCGTGGACGCCATCGGTACGGCGATCCAGGTCAAGGAACTGGCGATTGCCGGTTCGGAGATGGTGCGCATCACCGTCAACACGCCGGAAGCGGCAGCTGCGGTGCCACACATCCGGGAGCAGCTCGACCGGATGGGCATCGACGTGCCGCTGATCGGCGATTTCCACTACAACGGCCACCGGCTGCTGACCGATTTCCCCGACTGCGCGCAGGCGCTGTCCAAGTACCGCATCAACCCCGGCAACGTCGGCAAGGGCGACAAGCGCGACCGGCAGTTCGGCCAGATGATCGAGGCCGCGATGCGCTGGAACAAGCCGGTGCGCATCGGCGTCAACTGGGGCAGCCTCGACCAGGAGCTGCTGGCCGGCCTGATGGATGAGAACAGCCGGCGTGCCGAGCCCTGGGATGCCAAGCCGGTGATGTACCAGGCGCTGATGGCGTCGGCCATCGATTCGGCGCGGCGTGCCGAGGCCATGGGCCTGGACGGCAGCCAGATTATCTTGTCATGCAAGGTCAGCGGTGTGCAGGACCTGATTTCGGTCTACCGGGGGCTGGCTGCCCGCTGCGACTACGCGCTGCACCTCGGCCTGACCGAAGCCGGCATGGGAACCAAGGGCACGGTGGCCTCCAGTGCGGCGCTGGCCGTCCTGCTGCAGGAAGGCATTGGCGACACCATCCGGGTATCGCTGACGCCACAGCCCGGTGAAGCCCGTACGCAGGAAGTCGTGATTGCCTCGGAGATTCTCCAGGCACTGGGCTTGCGCAGCTTCGTGCCCAGCGTGACGGCCTGCCCCGGCTGTGGCCGCACGACGAGTGTGACTTTCCAGGAAATGGCCAAGCAGATCGATGACTTCATGCGGGCGCAGATGCCGGTGTGGCGGGTCCGCTATCCCGGTGTGGAAAAGCTCAAGGTCGCGGTCATGGGCTGCATCGTCAACGGGCCGGGGGAAAGCAAGCATGCCGACATCGGCATCAGCCTGCCCGGAACCGGGGAAGCACCGGCTGCGCCGGTATTCATCGACGGCGAGAAGCGGATGACGCTGCGCGGTGACAACATCACCGCCGAATTCCAGCAGGTTGTCGAGAATTACATCGACAACCGCTTCGGCACGGCTGCCACGCCCTGAGACCCGGATAGCCGGGGCCGGTCCGTGGGGCCGGCAAACGATCAACCAACGGTTTCCACCATGGACAAACTGACCGCCGTCAAAGGCATGAACGATATCCTGCCGCCGGATTCGGCGCGCTGGGAATGGCTCGAAGAGCAGGTACGTGCACTGATGGCGCGTTTTGCCTACCGCAACATCCGCACACCCATCGTGGAGCCGACAGCGCTGTTCGTGCGCGGGCTCGGCGAAGTGACCGACATCGTCGAGAAGGAAATGTATTCCTTCGAGGACCGCCTGAACGGCGAGGCGCTCACGCTGCGGCCCGAAAACACCGCTGGCGTGGTGCGCGCCGTGGCCGAGCACAACCTGCTGTACGAGGGCGGCAAGCGGCTCTACTACATGGGGCCGATGTTCCGCCATGAGCGGCCGCAGCGTGGCCGCTACCGCCAGTTCCACCAGATCGGTGCCGAGGCGCTGGGTTTTGGCGGCGCCGAGGTGGATGCCGAACTCATCCTGCTGGCCGACGCGCTCTGGCGCACCATCGGCCTGCAGGGGGTGCGGCTGGAGCTCAACAGCCTGGGCCAGCCGGATGAGCGCAAGGCGCACCGTGCCGCGCTGATCGCCTATTTCGAGTCCCACGCCGGCCTGCTGGACGACGACGCCCGGCGCCGCCTGCACAGCAACCCGCTGCGCATTCTCGACACCAAGAATCCGCAGATGCAGGCGCTGGTGACGGGCGCCCCCCAGCTGCTGGATTTTCTGGGCGAGGCCTCGCTCGCCCATTTCCGCGCGGTGCAGGCCATCCTGCAGGCCAATGGCATTGCCTTCACCATCAATCCCCGGCTCGTGCGGGGCATGGATTACTACAACCTCACGGTGTTCGAATTCATCACCGATGCGCTGGGCTCCCAGGGCACGGTATGCGGTGGTGGCCGGTACGACTACCTGATCGAGCAGATGGGCGGCAAGCCCGCGCCGGCCGTGGGCTGGGCACTGGGCGTCGAGCGGGTGCTGGAGCTGCTGAAAGTGCAGGGCGCTGGCGTGGAAGCGCCGGTGCCCGATGTGTACGCCGTCATTCCCGACGCGGCGGCGCTGCCGCAGGCCATGCGGCTGCTGCAGGCCCTGCGTGCGCAGGGCCTGCGGGTGCTGATGCACGCCAGCGGCGACGGGGGCGCGATGGGCAGCATGAAATCGCAATTCAAGAAGGCCAATGCCAGCGGCGCCCACCATGCACTGGTGTTCGGTGGCGACGAACTGGCCCGTGGCCTGGTGGCCTGGAAACCCCTGCGGGGCGAGCGGGACGGCGAGGCTTCCGGCCAGTCGACCCACGCGCTCGATGATCCGGCCGGGCTGGCTGCGGCGCTGCGCGGCGCCACCCCCCTACAATCCGCAGCTTAACTTTCGCGTCCCATGGCAAATCAACTCGATCTCGAAGAACAGGAACAGCTCGACCAGGTCCGGCATTTCTGGAAACAGTACGGCAACCTCATCACCGGGGTGCTGATCGCGGTGTTCGGCAGCATGGCCGCATGGAACGGTTGGCAATACTGGCAGCGCAGCCAGGCGGCGCAGTCGGCGGTGCTGTATGACGAGGTGGACCGTGCCGCTCAGGCCGGCGACCTCGAGCACCTGCAGCGCGCCATGACCGATATCCGCTCCAGGTTCGCGGGGGCATTGCCGACCCAGCAGGCCGTGCTGCTCGGCGCCAAGGTGCTGTTCGAGAATGGCAAGGTCGACGCGGCCCGCGAGGCGCTGGGCTGGGTTGCCGACAAATCACCCGACGAGGGGTATCAGGCCATTGCGCGGCTGCGCCTGGCCGCCGTGCTGCTCGATGGCAAGAAATACGATGAGGCGCTGGCCCAGCTGGCAGGCAGCTTCCCGCCATCCTTCGCCCCATTGGTTGCCGACCGCCGCGGCGACGTGCTCAGGGCCCAGGGCAAGACGGCAGAAGCCCGTGCCGAATACAGCAAGGCCTATGGCACCATGGAGCGGAATGCCGAGTACCGGCAACTGGTGGAAGTGAAGCTCAATGCGCTGGGCGTTGATCCGCAGGCGCTGGCCGCCGGGACCGGCGCATCGGCGCCCGCAACTGGGAACAAGCCATGAAATATGAATCAAAAGTAGCTGTGGCCAGCGTGCTTCGTGCATTGTTTGCTATTGTATTGGTAGCATCCATTGCCGCTTGCTCCAGTACGGGTGACAAGCCCAAGCCCGCAGCGCTGGCGCCCAATACGGCACAGATCGCTGTTTCGCAGGCCTGGACGGCACGCATTGGCCCGCAAACCGTGGGCCTGCAGGCTACCGCTTCCGGCAATGTGCTGACGGTGGCGGGCCGTGATGGCAGCGTCGCTGCCATCGACGCGGCCACGGGCCGCGATGTCTGGCGCACTTCCATCCGTGGGCCGATTGCCGCGGGCGTGGGCAGCGATGGCCGTGTTGCCGCAGTGGTGTCCGATGCGAATGAGGTGGTGGCCCTGGACGAGGGCCGCGAAATCTGGCGCGAGAAGCTGTCCGCCCAGGTCTTCACGCCGCCGTTCGTGGCGGGTGGCCGGGTCTTCGTGCTGGCGGCAGACCGTTCGGTCATGGCCTTCGACGGGCAGACCGGTCGCCTGCTCTGGCGCCAGCAGCGGCCCGGTGAGCCGCTCGTGCTGCGCCAGCCCGGGGTGGTGCTGGCCGTAGGCGATACGTTGGTGGTTGGCCTGTCGGGCCGGCTGGCGGGCCTGAACCCGCTGAATGGCGCGGTGCGCTGGGAAGCGCCGATTGCGTCGCCGCGCGGCATCAACGACGTGGAGCGCCTGGTGGACCTGGTGGGGCGCGCGTCGCGCCGGGGTGATGTGGTGTGCGCCCGGGCTTTCCAGTCCAGCGTGGGCTGCGTCAATGCCGAGCGCGGTAGCCTGCTGTGGGCCAAGCCCGCCAATGGCTTCGAGGGCCTGGATGGCGACAACACCGTGGTGTTCGGCACCGAAGGCGATGGCAAGGTGGTGGCCTGGCGCACTACCGACGGCGAGCGCGTCTGGACCAGCGACAAGCTGCTGTACCGGGGCCTGAGCGCACCGGCGCTGCTCGGCCGCTCGGTGGCCATCGGCGACAGCAGCGGCTTTGTCCACCTGCTGTCGCGCGAAGACGGCGCGTTGCTGAACCGCCTGTCCACGGACGGGTCGGCCATCGTGTCGGCCCCGGTGCTGGTCGGCGGCACATTGGTTGCCATCACCCGCAACGGTGGCCTGTTCGGGTTCAAGCCCGAATAAATCTGCAGGGGCTTGGCGTCCGCCGGTCCCGGTTCCCATTTTTCACCTTTATTACGCGGCGACATCCCATGAAACCAGTCGTTGCTTTGGTCGGACGCCCCAATGTGGGCAAGTCGACACTGTTCAACCGCCTCACTAAATCGCGGGACGCCATCGTGGCCGACTTTGCCGGCCTGACCCGCGACCGCCATTACGGCAACGGCAAACAGGGCAAGCACGAGTTCATCGCCATCGATACCGGCGGCTTTGAGCCGGATGCCGAAAGCGGCATTTTCAAGGAGATGGCCAAGCAGACCCGGCAGGCTGTGGCCGAGGCCGATGTGGTGGTGTTCGTGGTGGACGCCCGCGCCGGCCTGAGCGGGCAGGACCATGACATCGCCAACTACCTGCGCAAGCTGGGCAAGCCCACCGTGCTGGCGGCCAACAAGGCCGAGGGCATGAAGGAGGGTGTGCAGCTGGTCGAGTTCTATGAGCTCGGGCTGGGCGAAGTGATCCCGGTGTCGGCCGCGCACGGCCAGGGCATTCGCAGCCTGATCGAGCTGGCGCTGGCGCCGCTGAATCTCCCGGACCCGGACGAAGACGCCGATACGGCCGATTCCGGCGCGGTCAAGCTGGCGGTGGCCGGCCGGCCCAATGTGGGCAAATCCACACTGATCAACACCTGGCTGGGGGAGGAGCGGCTGGTCGCCTTCGACATGCCGGGCACCACCCGCGACGCGATTTCGGTGCCTTTCGAGCGCGCGGGCCAGAAGTTCGAGCTGATCGACACCGCCGGCCTGCGCCGCAAGGGCAAGGTGTTCGAGGCGATC
>DASWYJ010000224.1:0-6610 GCA_036405035.1 Burkholderiaceae bacterium | reverse complement strand
AACTCGACGACGGTGGCGCCGTCCTTCTGGATCTTGCCGTCGTAGGGCAGGATGTCGATGACGTCGCCCATTTCCAGCTTGGACACGTCGACCTCGATCGGCAGCGAGCCCGAGTCTTCCTGCGTGTTGAAGAAGATGGGGGCGATCTTGCCGCCCAGCGTGACGCCGCCGAAGCGCTTGTTCGGTACGAAGGGGATGTCCTGGCCGGTGGCCCAGATCACGCTGTTGGTGGCGCTCTTGCGGCTGGAGCCGGTGCCGACCACGTCGCCCACGTAGGCCACGACGTGGCCCTTCTTCTTCAGGTCGTCGATGAACTGCATCGGGCCACGCTTGCCGTCTTCTTCCGGCTTGAAGGCGGCGTCGGGGCGCGTGTTCTTCAGCATGGCCAGGTAGTGCAGCGGAATGTCCGGGCGGCTCCAGGCGTCGGGCGCGGGGGACAGGTCGTCGGTGTTCGTCTCGCCGGGCACCTTGAACACGGTGACGGTGATCTTCTTCGCCACTTCCGGACGCGTGGTGAACCACTCGGCGTCGGCCCAGCTCTGCATGACTTCCTTGGCCTTGGCGTTGCCGGCCTTGGCCTTCTCCGCCACGTCGTTGAAGAAGTCAAACATCAGCAGGGTCTTCTTCAGGCCTTCGGCGGCCACACCGGCCACTTCGGCGTCGTCCAGCAGCTCGATCAGCGGGTGCACGTTGTAGCCACCCACCATGGTGCCCAGCAGTTCGGTGGCCTTGGCCTTGGAGATCAGGCCCACCTTCACGTCACCGTGCGCCACAGCGGCCAGGAAGCTGGCCTTGACCTTGGCGGCGTCGTCCACACCCGGCGGCACGCGGTGCGTCAGCAGATCGAGCAAAAAGGCGTCTTCGCCAGCGGGCGGGGCCTTGATCAGCTCGATCAGTTCGGACACCTGCTTGGCGTCGAGCGGCAGCGGCGGGATGCCAAGCGCGGCGCGCTCGGCTACGTGTTGGCGGTAGGTTTGTAGCATGGTTTTCTCCAACTGTCAGTGAAAAATGGGTCTGGCCAGCCAGGGGCGGGCTTTTATTGCTATCTATTTCGCAGCAGGTGCCTTGCGGGCCGGCGGTGTGGGCCCGGTCGGGTATGCCACTGCGGGTGGCGTTGGTCCGGTTGGGTACACCACCCCGGCAGCCGCCGCCGGCCCGGCGGGGGATGCCGCTGGCGGCGTAGGCCCGGTGGGATATGCAACCGCCGCCGGCGGCTGGGAGCCCGCCGGAACCCCTGCCGTGGCGGGAGCGGAGTCAAGCAAGCTTGGTGCCGGGTTGCTGCGCATCCGGTCGGCCACGGCCATTTGCGACGGGCTCATGCACTCGTCGGCCAGGCGCTGGCCCAGCTTCTGGTTCATCAGCATCGACTTGTTGCCCAGCTGCAGCCAGACGGCGCCGGCCTTCTGGTCTTCCAGCCGGATGGCACCGGTGCTGGTCACGACCGGGAACATGCGGTACCGGGCTGCCTTGTTCTGCACATTGAAATACCCGGGAGCTGCCGGATCGGCCACCACCGTGACCGCGTTGCCCAGTTCGCAGGGCAGGACACCGACATGGACCTGCTGGGCCACGGCCAGCTCGGCGGGGGTCAGCGCGGCCTCGGCCGCCTCGATGCCGGCGGCCATGTTCTTGGCGGTGCTCTGGATCTCGGTACGGCTCTTGGTCGGTGGCTTGGCCGGGGCCTTGGCTTTGGCCGCCGGTGCCGCTGCAGCCTTGGCCGGGGTGCTGGCCGCCGGCTTGGCCGCCGCAGCGGGTTTGGCGGCTGCGGCAGGCGCAGGTTTCGCCGCAGCAGCCGGCTTGGCGTCGGTTTTGGCCGGGGCTTGCGCGAACACCAGGGCCGGAGCCAGCAGCAACAGGGCGGTCAGGTTCTTGTACATAGGGGTTGTCTCGTTCGGATCGGAATGGCGGGGTCAATGCAATGGCGCGGCGAAATAGCCTTGCGCGCTGGCAGGCAGTGTGCGGCCGGTCTGGTGGGCCCGCTCCAGAACCTGCCAGTAATAGCGGTAGCTGGCGCGGTCATGCAACTGGCCCCGAAAGCTCACAGGGCCCCAGCTGGCGGCCTCTGCCGCCGCAACCAGGTCGGCCGCGGCACCAATTTCGTCCGAGCTGGGCGCAAAGGCTTCCAGAATGGGGCGAATCTGGCCGGGGTGGATGCTCCACATCCGGGTGTAGCCAAATTCATGGGCGGCCTTGCGGGCGGCGGTTTGCATCGCCGCAGTATCGGCAAATTCGGTGACAACGCAGTGCGACGGCACTTTGCCGTGGGCATGGCAGGCCGCGGCAATCTCCAGCTTGGCCCGCACCACCAGCGGGTGGCTGAACTGGCCTTCGCTGCCCATGCCATGGGCGGGAATGGCGCCCCCGTGGCTGGAGACGAAATCCATCAGGCCAAAGCTCAGCGACTGCACTCTCGGGTGCGCGGCGATGTCGAACGCACGGTGCACAGCGGCGGCCGACTCTATCAAAACCTGTAGCGGGATATCGAGCGTTGACGCCGGCCGGAGGGCTTTTTCAACCCGAATAACGTCGTCTACCGACTCGACCTTGGGCACCATGATGTGGCACAGCCGGTGGCCGGCTGCACCGGCAATGCGCGCGATGTCGGCCTCGAAGGCGGGGTGGTCCACCGGATGCACCCGCACCGCGACCCGGGCACCGGGCGCGGCGGCCAGCGCCAGCGCCACCACCATGTCGGCGTGGTCGGCCTCGCCGCCAACGGGTGCGCCGTCTTCGCAGTCCAGCGTCACGTCGAAGACGCAGGCGCCGAACTCCTCGGTCATTTCAGCCTGCAACTGCAGGCTTTTGCGCATCCGCGCTTCAACGCCGCTGTAGTGGTCACAGACGGGAATGACCACACTCCCGGCCTGCGCGCCCAGCAGAATCTCGCGTGGATGGATCGCCCCCACGCTTGCCACTGCGTGTGCTGCGCTGCCCCCCAGGGGGGCTGTGCTTGCTAGGGGGGCGCTGCGCACTCTTTCGCGTCCGGCTCAGAGCAGGTGCTTGACGCCGTCCTGCTCGCCCTGCAGCTCGGCCAGGGTCTTGTTGATGCACTCTTGCGAGAAGGCATCGATCGGCAGGTCTTTCACCAGGGTGTATTCACCGTTGGCACAGGTCACCGGGTAGCCGAACACGATTTCCTTGGGGATGCCGTATTCGCCGTTGGAAGGCACACCCATGGTGACCCACTTGCCGTTGGTGCCCAGGGCCCAGTCGCGCATGTGGTCAATGGCGGCGTTGGCAGCCGAAGCAGCCGACGACACGCCACGGGCGGCGATGATGGCCGCGCCGCGCTTGCCCACGGTGGGCAGGAAGGTGTCACGGTTCCAGACGTCGTCGTTGATGGTGTCCTTGACCGAGGCGCCGTCGATGGTGGCGAAGCGGTAGTCGGCGTACATGGTGGGCGAGTGGTTGCCCCACACGGCCAGCTTTTCGATGGAAGCCACCGGCTTGCCGGTCTTGGCAGCGATCTGGCTGGCGGCGCGGTTGTGGTCCAGGCGCAACATGGCGGTGAAGTTCTTGGCCGGCAGGTCCGGAGCCGATTTCATGGCGATGTAGGCATTGGTGTTGGCGGGGTTGCCGACCACCAGCACCTTGACGTTGCGCGAAGCCACGGCGTTCAGGGCCTTGCCCTGGGCGGTGAAGATCTGGGCATTGGCGGCCAGCAGGTCGGCGCGCTCCATGCCGGGGCCGCGGGGACGGGCGCCCACGAGCAGTGCATAGTCGGTGTCCTTGAAGGCGGTCAGCGGATCGCTGTGGGCTTCAATGCCGGCCAGCAGCGGGAAAGCGCAGTCGTCGAGCTCCATGATCACGCCCTTCAGCGCGTTCTGGGCTTTTTCGTCGGGGATTTCCAGCAGTTGCAGGATGACGGGCTGGTCCTTGCCCAGCATTTCGCCCGAGGCGATGCGGAACAACAGTGCGTAACCAATCTGACCGGCGGCACCGGTAACAGCGACGCGGACGGGCTTTTTGCTCATAGCGGGAACTCCAGGAGGGTTGGAAAAACGAAACCGGCAACCCCGGTTCACAGTCCCTGCGGGTCGCGCGCTGACAGCTTTCGAGTGTACCCGCGAAAACCCTGATCCGTCAATTTGTCTTATGTCTTATATAAGATATGATTCACGAAGTTTCGCACCTTCGCCATGGCCACCACGTCCTCCTCCACGCCTGATCCAGCGCCTGCCGGCGCGGAGCAGGCGACGCCGGCGTTCAGCCCGCTGTACCAGCAGATCAAGAGCCTGATCCTGCAGAGCCTGCAGGCCGGCGAATGGAAGCCCGCCGAGGCCATTCCCAGCGAAATGGAGCTGGCCGCGCGCTTCCGCGTCAGCCAGGGCACGGTGCGCAAGGCCATCGACGAACTCGCCGCAGAAAACCTGGTGGTGCGCCGCCAGGGCCGCGGCACCTTCGTCGCCACCCATTCCGAGCGCCAGGTGCAGTACCGCTTCCTCAAGCTGGTGCCCGATAGCAACGACGGCCCCGGTGAAGGGCCGGCCGAACGCCAGATCGTCGAATGCAAGCGCCAGCGCGCCACGGCTGACGTGGCGCGCGCTCTGGGCCTGCGCAGCGGCGACGCGGTGCTGCAGGTGGTGCGGGTGCTGTCATTTGCCGGCACCCCCACCATCCTGGAAGACCTGTGGCTGCCCGGCGGCCCCTTCAAGGGCCTGACCGCCGAACGCCTCAGCGACCACCGCGGCCCGATGTACGCCATGTTCGAGGCCGAATTCGGCGTGCGCATGGTGCGGGCCGAGGAAAAGCTGCGGGCCGTGGCGCCCGATGCGCGCCAATCGGAATTGCTGAAAGTCCTTCCGGGCACACCGCTGCTGAGCGTGGAGCGGATCGCCTATACCTACAACGACGTTCCCATGGAGCTGCGCCGGGGCCTGTACCATACCGAGACACACCATTACCGCAATGAGCTGAGCTGACGGCAACCCGACAAGCACGCTCAGCGATTCCCGCCAGCGTCCTGTCAGCCTGTTGCGTTGCAATAAAATTCCAGTGATTTGCTCACAAGAATTTACAAATAACAGAACCTCCAGAAAGCGACTCCATGACTGACATTGCGAAGAAGCGGCCCGAGTTCCGCAACATCAACGCGTTCAAGGACCTCACCACCTACCGCCTGCCTCCCGCCGGCTGGGTCTCGATCCTGCACCGGGCCAGCGGCGCCATCATGTTCGTGCTGTTGCCGTTCGTCATCTGGATGTTTGATCTCTCGCTGAAATCCGAAATCTCGTACGGCCGCCTGGCGGATGTGTTCAACACGGGCTGGCTCGGCATTCCCGGCGTGCTGTGGAAGCTGGTGGTGCTCGGCCTGGTCTGGGGCTTCGTGCACCACCTGATCGCCGGCCTGCGCCATCTCTGGATGGATGTCAGCCACGATGCCGTCAGCAAGCAGTTCGGCAATGCCTCGGCAATCGCCACGCTGGTGATTGGCACCCTGGTCACGCTGGCGCTGGGCGCCAAGCTGTTCGGCCTGTACTGATGCGGCCACGTCCGGCGCACACATCCCCTCACCAATCAGGAAAACACAATGGCAGTTAACTACGGCTCCAAACGCGTGGTGGTCGGTGCCCACTATGGCCTGCGCGACTGGCTGAGCCAGCGCGTCACCGCGGGCCTGATGGCCCTGTTCACCCTCGTCGTTCTGGCACAGGTGCTGTTCACCAGCGGCCCGATCGATTACTACACCTGGTACGCCATCTTCGCGTCGCAATGGATGAAGGTACTGACCTTCGTGGTGATCGTCTCGCTGGCCTACCACGTCTGGGTCGGCATGCGCGACATCTGGATGGACTACATCAAGCCGGTGTCGGTGCGGCTGGCGCTGCAGATCTTCACGCTGGCTTGGCTCGTGGGCTGCGCGGGTTGGGCAATCCAGGTTCTCTGGCGTCTCTGATGCCACTCCACTTTCAAGGCATTACTCCATGACTTACCCCGTAACCACGCGCAAATTCGACGTTGTCATCGTCGGTGCCGGCGGCTCCGGCATGCGCGCGTCACTGCAGCTGGCCCGCGCCGGCCTCAACGTCGCCGTGCTCTCCAAGGTGTTCCCCACCCGCTCGCACACCGTTGCCGCCCAGGGTGGCATTGGCGCCTCGCTCGGCAACATGAGCGACGACAACTGGCACTACCACTTCTACGATACCGTCAAGGGTTCCGACTGGCTCGGCGACCAGGACGCCATCGAGTTCATGTGCCGCGAAGCACCCAAGGTCGTCTATGACCTGGAACACATGGGCATGCCGTTCGACCGGAACCCGGACGGCACCATCTACCAGCGCCCCTTTGGCGGCCACACCGCCAACTACGGTGAAAAGCCGGTGCAGCGCGCCTGCGCCGCCGCCGACCGCACCGGCCACGCCATGCTGCACACGCTGTACCAGCAGAACGTCAAGGCCAAGACCAGCTTCTTCGTGGAGTGGATGGCGCTCGACCTGATCCGCGACGCCGAAGGCGACGTGGTGGGCGTGACCGCGCTGGAAATGGAAACCGGCGACCTGCACGTGCTGCACGCCAAGACCGTGCTGCTGGCCACCGGCGGCGCCGGCCGCATCTTTGCCGCCAGCACCAACGCCTTCATCAACACCGGTGACGGCCTGGGCATGGCGGC
>DASWYJ010000223.1:0-7462 GCA_036405035.1 Burkholderiaceae bacterium | reverse complement strand
GTGCGTTGCAGGCTTTGGCATCCGGTCAGCGCCATCAGCCCCGCGAGCGAGGCGACGGTCAGCGCGCCGCGGGTACGGGCGGGTTTGGCGAGGGCGGCGCGGCGAACATCGTGGAATCGGATCATGGGATGCAGCTCACAGTGGGTCGAAAAAATCCCCCAGCGGGGATACGGTTCACGACCGATCCAGTGAACTTTGCGCCGCATCTGTTGCCAGATTCAGGTTCGCACTCTCAATGTTTCATTGATCAATGATAAATATTAATGACCAAATTTATACAGTCGTGTCCAAAATGATCGTTTTTGGCCTACGGATTGCCCATCCTTGGAAACCCTTACAAGGTTGTAAGCTTTGGTGGTTTTTGTCCGGTACGCGACAGTACCGAGTGCAAAAACCTGCCGCAACGGCGCTTGTGGTGTGGGGCCGACGGCAATCTCAGGCTACCGCGTCGTGTGGCTTCCGTTACAGGCGTATGGACTGTGCTCGTGGGTTAGGAGTGCACCAGGGCCTTCATTGTTTTTAAGGTGCATCCGGCTCCGTTGTATGCGAAGGGGCCGGCCCAACTTGGCTAGAAGTGAAGCTTCTTGAAACGTCAACACGTTCCAGGCATCACCGTAGATGCCGTGATGGTGAATCTGAATACACAAAATTTCCCGATCACTGTGATCTACGGGCCACTCCGGGGCCTTGCATAGTGGTGACCATGCGGCATGGTGATGCGGCTGAACTGGATGCAGGCGCCATGTTTTGGCGCAGGGTGATCACTGCAGAAATTGAAACTTGTACGAGCGGAATGTCGCGGCCGCAGATGTCCCAATAGTGGAACAAAAGCGAGGTCTGTTTAGGGAATCGCCCAGTTGAGAGCAGCATCCGAACGGTTTCCAATAGGGTACGAGACAAACTGCCTGGCTGTGCATGGGCGACTTACAAAAAGAGGCCCAACAGGGGGTTCGCATGATGCCAATTGCCACTCCTTATGTGGGCTACGACAAAGATGTGCGTGGTGTGCACAGCCTCTGGGAGCGTTTCAACGCGGGCCTGATCGATCCCGGTGAGCGCCGGGACCCTTACCACCAACTGCTTCTGGGCGAATGGCAGCGCTGCACCGCCTTGGGCGTGGACGTGGCCATGACCAAGGGGCGCAGACTCAACCACGAAGAATTCCTGCGCCGCCGCGAATCCGAGAAGTTGCTGCTCGAAGCATCGGTACCCATCGTCCAGGAGGTTGGGAGTTTCCTCAAGGGGGTGCCGGGCATCATGATCCTGACCGAACGCACGGGGACGGTTCTGCACATCTCCGGCGACACCAAGATTCAGGAACGTGCAGCCGCGATGTCGGGGATTGTCGAAGGATCCCGGTGGGACGAGATGACGGCGGGCACCAATGGGATGGGCACTGCGCTGGCCAAAGGGCAGCCGGTTCATGTGTACGCCACGGAGCATTTCTGCGAAGGCTGGCACTCCTGGTCCTGCGCGGCGTCGCCGGTCTTTGACGCAGATGGGCAATCCGTGCTGGGGATCATCGACTTTACGACCGTCGATATAGATTTTCGTGACCAGGCTCTGGGCCTCACCGTTTCGGTAGCCAACTCGATCCAAACCCGGATTTCGCTGCAGCGCGAACTCGAACGGCGACGCTTGCTGATGGCATTCAACGATGCAACACGTGGTTATCCGCATGACGACATGCTGGCGCTCGATCATGCGGGGCGCCCGGTCATGCACACGCCGAACGAGAGATGCCGGCGGCTGGTTGATCGATGGCTTGTGGATGGCGGCCAGGAACTGCGGAATGCGCAGAATACGACGCATGTCATGGCTCCTGGTGGGGCAACCATTGGCTCGATTGTCTGGCTCGCGAAACCTGCGGGATATGACAAGGTTTTCCGTGACGAGAAATTACGGAGAACCTTGCCGGTAGCAACGGAAGTGAGTCGTTTCGGCGCGTTCACCACGCAGGATCCGGAAACGAAACGGATGCTGGACGATCTGCAGCGCATCGCCGTGGCAGACGTCAACCTGCTCATCATCGGAGAGACGGGAACAGGCAAGGAACTGCTCGCCCGCCACGTGCACGCCTGCAGCCCGCGCCGCAATGCGCCCTACCTCGCCATCAATTGTGGCGCCATCAGCGAACACCTGATGGAAAGTACCTTCTTCGGCTATGACCGCGGAGCCTTCTCAGGAGCGGATCCCCGTGGAAGGGCTGGTTACTTTGAGTCCTGCGGCGCCGGCACTTTGTTTCTGGATGAGGTGGGAGAACTGCCTTTGGCAATGCAGGCGGCGTTGCTCAGGGTATTGGAGGATGGCAGCTTCCAGAGAATCGGCTCGTGCGAAACACGCAAGGCCACCTGCAGGATCATCGCGGCCACCCACCGGGATCTGGATAAGCTCTGTGCAGAGGGTGTTTTTCGGCAAGACCTCTACTACCGCCTCAAGGTCATTCAGCGCACCATCAAACCGCTGCGGGAACGCGTTGGGGACATTCGTCTGCTGGTGGAGCAGTTTGCGGAATCCATGCGTGAAAAACACCGGCTGGCATCGGTGCGAATCACCCCCGATGCCCATGCGGCATTGACCGGGTACCAGTGGCCTGGCAATGCGCGCGAAATTCGCAATGCCATCGAGGCGGCCGTGCTGTGTGCCGACGGCGTGATCGATCTGAACTGCCTGCCACCGGAAATTCTGGCGGGTGAGGTTCCGGGCACGGCGTTGCCAACCGCCGGGCAACCGGTGCCCTCGTCAGAAAGCCTGTCCTCTGTTCGTGAGTACGAGCGCCAGCTCATCATCGGCATGCTCCGGAAGTACCGCAAGGTGAACCAGGTGGCACAGATGCTGGGGCTCTCCCGGTCCACGCTCTATCGCAAGTTCACGGAGCTCGACATCAACCAGAGCATATTTACCGGCAGTGCAGGGGGAGCTGATCGCGAGTAGGACGAACAGGATTTGCGGCCTGCTTCGTCAATCCCGGTTCATCGAACGACGCGTTCCCTACTCCACAGCCTTGCCCCTATCCTCGACGACCTTCTTGGCGTCACCGAAGACCATCACGGTCTTGTCCATGTAGAACAGCCCGTTGTTCAGGCCCGCGTAGCCTGAGGCCGTCGAGCGCTTGTTCACGATCACCGTCTTGGCCCTGTAGGCCTCCAGGATCCGGCATGCCGTAGATCGCGCTAGCGGAATTCACCACGTCATTGGCCCCAGGACGATCGCCACGCAGCCCGGCCGAACTCGTTGTGGATGTCCACACCAGAAACCGTCCTTCTTGTCGGACACATGTCCGAACACACATCCCGAAATTGGAACAGTGAATCGCATGGATGCGGACCTTTGCAGGCGCGCGCGTGAGGACAAACCCGCACTGGACCGCGTGGCGTGCCATGGCCCGGGAAATGCAATTCATGGGGCAGTCGATGCGTTATCGACATTGCAAAACCAAAGGAGACCATCTATGCCAACCACATCCAAAGACACCGTGACCCACCTCGACGCCGTCGTTATCGGCGCCGGTGTCGCAGGCCTGTACCAACTGCTGAAATTCCGGGAGCTGGGGCTGAAAGTCCGCGCGTACGAAGCGGGGTCCGGCGTCGGCGGAACCTGGTACTGGAACCGCTACCCCGGCGCACGTTTTGATTCGCAGGCCGAGGTGTACCAGTATTGGTTCGACGAAGAGATGTACAAGTCCTGGCAGCCGAGCGAGCGCTTTCCGGCACAGCCGGAAACGGAGCAATGGCTCAACTGGGTGGCCGATCGCAAAGACCTCAAGAAAGACATCCAGTTCGATACGCGGATTGACCAGGCCCACTACAACGAAGCCACTGGCCGCTGGGCCATCACCACACAGCATGGTGAGCGCATCGAGGCGCAGTACCTGGTCTGCTGCCTTGGCATGCTGTCGGCGCCGCTGGAAGACCGCTTCCCTGGCCAGTCGAGCTTCAAGGGGACCATCACACACACCGGCCTCTGGCCAAAGGAGGGTATCGATCTGAAAGGCAAGCGTGTTGCCGTGATCGGTACGGGTGCAACGGGCATCCAGGTCATTCAGACCATCAAATCCGAAGTGGGCGAGATGAAGATCTTCGTCCGTACGCCGCAGTACGTCATTCCGATGAAGAACCCGAAATACAGCGCAGAAGACTGGGGCGGCTGGAGCGACCGTTTCTACGAACTGAAGGAGCGCGTGCGCTCCACATTCGCGGGTTTCGATTACGACTTCGACGCCGGCCCATGGGACCAATCGACCCCGGCGGAGCGTGCCGCGGTTCTGGAGAATCTCTGGGAAGACGGGTCACTCGCACTGTGGCTGGCATCGTTCCCGGAGATGTTCTTCGACGAGAAGGTCAGCTTCGAGGTGTCGGAGTTCGTGCGCGTGAAGATGCGCGAGCGGCTTCGGCATGACCCCAGGCTCTGTGACCTGCTGCTCCCGACCGACTACGGTTTCGGCACGCACCGCGTTCCGCTCGAGAACGGGTATCTCGAGGCCTATCTGCAAGACAACGTACAGGCCATCAATTGCCGTGAGACACCGATCGAGCGAATCGTCGCAAACGGCATTCAAACCGCCGACGGTGTGGTCCACGAAGTCGATGTGATCATCATGGCCGTCGGTTTCGACGCCGGTTCGGGGGCGCTGACCCGGGTGGATATCCGGGGCCGCGGCGGCCGCTCGCTGAAAGCGGAATGGGACAAGGAAATCCGTACGGCGATGGGCATGCAAATCCACGGGTATCCGAACCTGTTCAGCACCGCATCGCCGCTGGCGCCGAGCGCGGCACTCTGCAACATGACGACCTGCCTGCAGGCCCAGGTCGACTGGGTGACCGATTGCATCAGCCATGCGCGCCGCACCGGAAAGAACGTGATCGAAGCCACCAAGGAGTTCGAGGACGCATGGGTGGCCCACCACGACGAAACCGCAAACAAGACACTCGTCGTCAAGACCGATTCCTGGTACATGGGTTCCAACGTCAGCGGCAAGCCGCGTCGCCTGCTTTCCTATATCGGTGGTGTCGGGAATTTCCATCGCCAATGTGACGAGCAGGCGGCGAGCGGGTATCCGGGCTTTGCAATGACCACCGTCTGAAGGGCAGCATCATGACCAGCAATCTCAAGACGGCACTGGACGGTGTGTTGCAACAGGCTGTCCAGCGGCATGGCGGTGTCCCGGGCGTCGTTGCCATGGTGACGGACCGCAACAGCAACATCTACGAGGGGGCGGCCGGGTCGCGGATCCTCGGCAAAGACGAACCGATGGCAACCGATTCGGTCTTCGCCATCTTCTCGACGACCAAGGCGCTGACCGGCACCCTCGCGATGCAGCTGATCGAGCAGGGCCTGTTGAACCTGAATGATCCGGCAGGGCGCTACATCCCGGAGATCGACGAGTTGCAGGTGCTGGACGGATTTGATGCTGCCGGTGCGCCGCGTCTGCGGCAGCCCAAGCGCCGCATCACCGTCAACGATCTGTTTTTGCACACCTCCGGCCTGTGCTACGAGTTCTTCAGCGCCGACGATCTGCAGTACCGGACGGCGAAGGCCATTCCAACGGTGGTTTCCAGCAGCTTCGATTCGATTCGCACGGTGCTGCTCCACGACCCCGGCGCGCGCTGGACCTACGGTGTCAACATCGACTGGCTGGGCCGGATCGTTGAAAAGCTGCGCAATCGCCGTCTCGGCGAAGTCATGCGTGAACGGATTTTCGACCCATTGGGCATGGATGAAATCGGCTTCCGCATGACCGACGCCATGAAGACCCGCCGGGCCGTGATCCATGACCGGGCAGCAGACGGAAAACTGACACCGCTACCCGACCTGGTTCTTCCCGATCCACCGTCGATGGACATGGGCGGGCATGGGCTCTATGCGACGGTCGGTGAGTACATGAAATTCATCCGCATGGTTCTCAATGGCGGGCAGGGGCCCAACGGGCGGGTGCTGAGAACGGAAACGATCGAGGCGATGTCGCGCGACGGGCTTCGGCCACTCGGCCTGTCGGTCGGCGGCTGGACCACGTCGATACCGTCGTTGTCGAACACCGGCGAGTTTTTCCCGGGAACCGACAAGGGCTGGGCGTACACCTTCATGACCAATCGGGAGCACGCCCCTTCAGGACGGCCCAGTGGCTCGCTGATGTGGACGGGCCTGGCAAACAGCTATTTCTGGATTGACCAGAAGACCGGTGTCGGCGGGTATTGGGCCACCCAGATTCTGCCGTTCCAGGACGCGGCCTCGTATCCCGGCTTCGTCGAGTTCGAAACCGCCGTTTACCACTATCAGTGACCCCTCGGGCCGGTAGCCCTGGCTAGCGGCTGCATCGATCACCGGGGCGCTGTGGCGCCGCGGTGCGCGGTGCCGCAGCGGGCTGCCGATCCCGTTACCAGGACTGGAACTGCCATGGCAATGGGCGCGATCAAGGACGCGACGCAGGCGCTGCTTCGCGGAGCAATGGCCATCGTTGTAAACGGCGGGGCCGAGGGAACGAAGGCAACCGCATTCTGGCCCGCCCATCTGCCTTCGCCATCAACAAAAAAGGAGACCAACCATGAAAACAACCCGTACCCTCATTGCCGCAGCGCTTGCGCTGGCGGCATCCCAAGCAGCCCTGGCCATTGACGTCGATGCCGGCGACTACACGGCATTGCCTGCAGGCACCAATCTGTTTTTGTCCTACTACCAGTACGCGACCCGTGACGCGGTCTACACCCAAGGGGCAAGGGCGCCGGGACAGCCGAAGCTCGAGTCGCATATCGGCATCGTGCGCGGCGTGAAATATGTCAATGTAGGAGGCTACATCGTGGGCCCTGAAGTGCTGCTGCCGTTTGGAAGGCTGCGCGCGAAGGGGGACATCTCGGCGCTGGGCAGCAACTCCGCTGTGGGCGACATCATCCTGGGGTTGCCGGTCTGGTTCAGCCGGCCGGATGCCAAGGCCCATGTGGGCGTCACCCCCTACCTGATCCTGCCAACCGGGCAGTACGACCGCAATGATCCGCTGAGTCTGGGAGAAAACCGGTGGCGCTTCATCCTACAGGCGGGCGGGGCGCAACCCCTCACGGATGCCTTGACGGTGGATATTGCCGCAGATGTCCAGTACCACGGTCGGAACACCGATTTCGGCCCCAAAAGCCAGTTGCTGAAGCAAAAGCCGCTGTACGAAGTGCAAGGCTTCCTGCGCTATAGGGTTGCGCCGGGCGCCGATCTGCGTGTGGGGCTGCAGCATCTTCGAGGCGGTGAGACCGCAATCGATGGCCTCCGCCAGGGTGATCGGCAGAAATTGACCAAGGCGCAGGTGGGGGGAAGCCTGTTCATCTCACCCCGCCAACAGGTGCTGGCCACCTATGGCCGCGATCTGTCGGTTCGCACCGGCTTCAAGGAAGACCACCGGCTGAACCTGCGATTCCTGCAGGTTTTCTGATGCCGGGGCTTCCGGCTATGCGGCGAGCCTGAGCTTCACCGGTTTTTCTGG
>DASWYJ010000222.1:0-1833 GCA_036405035.1 Burkholderiaceae bacterium | reverse complement strand
GGCCTGCTCGACGCCGACGGCCGCGACCTGCCGCTGCAACTGCAGGGCGAGGCAGAGGCGGGCGGCACCTCGCGCACGGTGGTGGTGAGCGAAGCGCAGCAGACGCTGGTGTTCACCGGCATCACGGCGGCGCCGGTGCCGTCGCTGCTGCGCGACCTGTCGGCGCCGGTCACGCTGGACCATGCCTACACCGACACCGAGCTGCTGACGCTGCTGGCGCACGACGCCAACGCCTTCAACCGCTGGGAAGCGGGGCAGCGCCTGTCGCTCCAGCGCGCTATCACAGCAATAGCAAACAATGCAGCAATGGCGCCGGCCAGCGTGCTGGATGATGCCTATATTGCCGCCCTGCGGCAGGTGTTGCGGCATCCCACGCTGGATGCGGCCTTCAAGGAACTGGCACTCACGCTGCCGTCCGAAGGCTACATCGCCGAGCAGCTGGACGTGGTGGACCCGCAGCGCATCCACACGGTGCGCGAAGCCATGCGCGCCGAACTCGCCACGGCACTGCATGCCGACTGGCAATGGGCTTTCGAGACCCACAGCGACAACGGCGCCTACTCGCCCGACGCCACGTCTTCCGGCCGCCGCGCACTGGCCAACCTCGCGCTCGCCAACCTCTGCCTGGCAGCCCGCAGCAGTGGCGACACGGTCTGGCCCGGCAAGACCCTGCAGCGCTTCAAGGACGCCGGCAACATGACCGACCGTTTTGGCGCCCTGTCGGCGCTGGTGGCCAGCGGCCACCCGCTGGCTGGCGACGCGCTGGCGCGTTTCCATGCGCTGTTCCGTGGCGAAGACCTGGTCATCGACAAATGGTTTGCGCTGCAGGCCGGCGCACCCGACCGCGGCGGCGACGTACTGCCCCGCGTGCGCAGCCTGATGCAGCACCCTGATTTCAGCCTGCGCAACCCCAACCGGGCGCGCAGCCTGGTGGCCACTTTCTGCCAGGCCAATCCCGGCGCCTTCCACCGCGCCGATGCGGCCGGCTACGTGTACTGGAGCGAACGGGTCATTGAGCTGGACGGCATCAACGCCCAGGTTGCCGCCCGCCTGGCCCGCGCGCTGGACCGCTGGAAAAAGCTCGCCGAGCCCTACCGCAGCGCCGCCCGCGAGGCGATTGCCCGCGTGGCCGCCAAACCCGATCTGAGCAACGATGTGCGCGAAGTCGTGACCCGCGCCCTCGTGGAATGACTGGAAACACCATGACCCAGAAAATCTCCCTCTCCCGCTACCTCGTCGAGCAACAGCGCATCGACGGCCGCATCCCCCCGCAGCTGCGCCTGCTGCTGGAAGTGGTGGCCCGCGCCTGCAAGAGCATCAGCCACGCCGTCAACAAGGGCGCGCTCGGCGGCGTTCTCGGCACCGCCAGCACCGAGAACGTGCAGGGCGAAGTGCAGAAGAAGCTCGACATCATTGCCAACGAGGTACTGATCGAGGCCAACGAATGGGGTGGCCACCTGGCGGCCATGGCCAGCGAGGAAATGGACGGCATCTATGTGGTGCCCAACCGCTACCCGCAAGGTGAATACCTGCTGCTGTTCGACCCCCTCGACGGCTCCAGCAACATCGACGTGAACGTCAGCATCGGCACCATCTTCAGTGTGCTGGTCAAGCCCGACGGCACCGGTGTCAGTGAAGGCGATTTCCTGCAGGCCGGCAACAAGCAGGTGGCGGCGGGCTACTGCGTCTATGGTCCGCAGACCACGCTGGTGCTGACCGTGGGCGACGGCGTGGCCATGTTCACACTCGACCGCGAACAGGGCAGCTTCGTGCTGATCGAGGAAAACGTGCGCATTCCCGAAGACACCAAGGAATTCGCCATCAACATGAGCA
>DASWYJ010000221.1:0-3340 GCA_036405035.1 Burkholderiaceae bacterium | reverse complement strand
GCCGCCATGCGCTACCGTGGCAGCAAACGCGCGATCCGTACCGGGTATGGCTGTCCGAAGTCATGCTTCAACAGACCCAGGTGGCTACCGTTCTTTCCTACTACGCCCGGTTCGTTGATCGCTTTCCGGATGTGCAGGCACTGGCCAGTGCGTCACTGGACGATGTGTTGGCCATGTGGAGTGGTTTGGGTTACTACAGCCGTGCCCGTAATTTGCACCGATGCGCCCAGACGGTTGTGATGCAGCATGGTGGTTTTTTCCCTCGCGCGGCTGCGACTCTGGAGTCGTTGCCGGGAATTGGGCGCTCCACGGCGGCGGCGGTAGCCGCTTTTTGTTTTGACGAGCGGGTGGCCATTCTGGATGCGAATGTGCGCCGGGTTCTGTGTCGGGTGCTCGGCTTCGGGGAGGATTTGGCTCTGGCGCGCAATACGCAGGTTTTGTGGCAGCACGCAACGGCGTTGCTGCCAGAGTCGGCGCTGGCACATACGATGCCAGGCTATACACAGGCGCTCATGGATCTGGGAGCAACGGTATGTCTGCCCCGCAAGCCTAATTGTGTCGCCTGTCCTGTGCAGGATATCTGTGTGGCATTCCGGGAAGGGCAACCGCAGGCCTATCCCGTGCGCAGCCGCACCTTGCGGCGCACCGCAGAATCGCTGTGGCTGCTGTGGGGCCAGCGCCCGGATGGCGCCGTCTGGTTGCAGCGGCGCCCCAGTGAGGGTGTCTGGGCGGGATTGTTCTGCTTGCCCGTATTCGCGTCGCGCGAGGCGGTGGCTACGGCCTTGCCCGGGGATGGGTTGCGCGTAGGTGAGCGCGCAGTGGTGAAACATGTGTTGACCCACAAGGACTTGTATTTGCATCCTGTTGTATGGAATGCACGGGAGGCCGATGTCCCGTATGCGGAGGGGGAGTGGGTCGCAGCGGATGTATGGCCACAGATGGGGCTGCCGGCGCCCGTCCGGAGAATGCTTGAAGGGATGCCGGGTTAGGCGGCAAGCCCGTCCAGTTCCCGGTGTCGCTTCAGCGTGACCCACTGGCTTGAAAAGTGGGCGGCGAGTTGCTCTGCAAGATAGACGGACCGGTGCTGTCCCCCGGTGCAGCCGATGGCCACCGTGACGTAGCTGCGATGGTCGCGGGCCAAATCGTCCATCCATTCTGTAATGAACTCCACGATATGGCTGCGCATGCGGGCAACGGCCTCCTGTTCACCCAGGAATGCAATCACTGGGGCATCCTTGCCTGTCAGGGCGCGCAACTCCGGATCGTAATAGGGGTTCGGCAGCATCCGTACGTCGAAAACGAAATCGGCATCCAGCGGAATGCCCCGCTTGAAGGCGAATGACTCAAAAACCAGTGTCAACTGATCTGGTGGGGCCGAGATCAGCGTTTTGACATAACCCTGCAATTGGGCGGCACGGATGATGCTGGTGTCGATGACATGGGATTGTTCGCGCAGTTCGGCCAGCAATTCCCGTTCATGTTCAATGGCGTCGACCAGCGCGCGTTGCCGGTCGGTTGCGTCGGGCTGCGACAAGGGGTGGCGCCGGCGGGTCTCTGAGAACCGGTGTACCAGTGTCTGGGTGTTGGCATCGAGAAACAGGCGCTGTACATGCAAACCTTGATCATGTAGATGGCGCAGTTGTGCAGGCATCAATGGCAAGGAATTCGCGCTGCGTACATCGATGGCGATGGCAATTCGGCTGGCCTTGATGCCCCGCTCCAGTTCAATAAAGGGCCCTAGCAACTCGGGCGGCAGGTTGTCGACGCAGTAGTAGCCTGCGTCTTCGAGCGCATTGAGTGCAACTGATTTGCCAGAACCGGACATGCCGGTGATGAGCACCACACTGAGGGCGGGGCTCATCACCGCAGCAGCTCGCGTGCGTGCGCGAGGGTTGTGCCCGACAGATGTTCGCCACCCAGCATACGCGCGACTTCCGCTATCCGCTGCTCACCCGCTACGGGCACCACCTGGCTTTCGGTTCCGGCTTTTGTCGATTGTTTGCTGACCACGAGATGGTGGTCCGCGCAGGCGGCAACCTGCGGCAGATGCGTTACCGCCAGTACCTGCCGATCCTCGCCAAGCTGCTTCATCAGGCGGCCCACGGTTTCTGCCACCGAGCCACCAATACCGGCGTCGACTTCGTCGAAAACCAGCGTTTGTGCGGATCCGAGCTGGCTGGTTGTAACGGCGATGGCCAGCGCAATACGCGACAGCTCTCCACCAGACGCAACTTTCATGACTGGGCGCGGGGTGCTGCCGGCATGCCCGGCAACCAGAAACGCTACTTCGTCCTTCCCCGCAGGGCCGGGTGTGTCTGCGTCCCGCAGGTTTGTTTCGAAACGTCCACCGGCCATGCCCAGTCCTTGCATGGATTGGGTGACCGCTTTTGACAGCCGGGCTGCAGCCCGCTTGCGTATGGTGGAGATTTCACCCGCGAGGTGGCTATACGCTGCCTGTGCGTGCTGTTCGGTTCGGGTGAGTGTCTCCAGATCGCTCGCAGCTTCGAGCCTGGCAATGTCGGCGCGCCATTGGGCTAACGTGGCGTACAGTTCTGACGGGCTGCGTTTGAACCGGCGGGCAAGTGAAACCCAGGAGTGGAGGCGTTGATCAAGAGATGCCAACCGTTGCGGGTCAGGATCTACCCGACGTAGCCACGCATGGAGCGTATGGGCGGCATCTTCCGCCTGCGCGAGGCTGGATTGCAGTATGTCGGCCATAGCCGTAAATTCGGGCTCCAGATGGGATTGTTGCTGGAGAGACTGGATGGCTCGTGCCAAATGTCGCAGAACACCGGAATCCTCATCTTCTATTGCCGCTGCCGCCTGCTCGGCGGCATCAATCAATGCCTGCGCGTGGGCCAGCCGGGTATGGGATGCATTAAGCACATCCCATTCTTCCTCGCCCGGATTGAGCTTTTCGAGCTCACTGACTTGCCACGACAATCGCTCACGCTCATCGTGCAGTGTGGCCTGGGCCATCTCCGCTTCGGTCAGCAGGCGATGGGCCTGGCGCCAAGCATGCCACGCCTGCTGCAGCCCGCTGGTGTCGACACCAGCATAGGCGTCAAGCAGATCACGAACGGCATCAGGTCGGGTCAGGCTTTGCCAGGCATGCTGCCCATGGATGTCGACGAGCTTTTCCCCGAGCTCCCGCAATTGGGTGGCTGTTGCGGGGCTGCCGTTGATCCAGCCTCGGCTTTTTCCCTGGGCATCAACCGTGCGCCTCAGCAGCAGGGTGGGGCCCGGTTCGAATCCCGCATGGGCTAGCCATGGAGTCAGCGAATCGACATCGTCAAACTCGGCACTTACTTCAGCGCGTGCGGCACCCTCACGGACAACA
>DASWYJ010000220.1:0-7422 GCA_036405035.1 Burkholderiaceae bacterium | reverse complement strand
GCACTGCTGGGCTGGCGCATCTGGCATTTTGCAAGCAAAAAGCAGGCGCGGCCAGCGCCCAGTCTGGCGAAATAGCTCCTGAAAAAGGAGCATTCAGGCGCGCCTAGCCGGGCACCAGCTGCTCGCCGCGCATCTGGTCGGCGGCATTCTCGCGCGCACGGATGCGGTGCACGCGGTCGCCGTCCACCAGCAGCTCGGCGGGCCGGCCCCGGGTGTTGTAGTTGCTCGCCATGCTCATGCAGTAGGCGCCAGTGGACAGCACCGCCAGCACGTCGCCGGGCTCCACCGCCAGCGCGCGCGCGCGGCCCAGCCAGTCGCCGCTTTCACAGACCGGCCCCACCACGTCCCAGGTGGTGGCGGGTGTGCTGCGCGGCACCACCGGCACGATCTGGTGGAAGGCCTGGTACATCGCCGGGCGCGGCAGGTCGTTCATCGCCGCGTCGACGATGCAGAAATTCTTGTGCTCGCCGGGCTTGAGGTACAGCACCTCGGTCAGGCAGACGCCGGCATTGCCCACCAGCGAGCGGCCGGGCTCGATCATCAGCTGGCGCTGGCCGTAGCCCCGCGCGTCGAGCTTGGCCAGCAGCTGGGCCCACAGCGCATCGGCCGCGGGCGGCGTGTCGCCGTTGTAGTCGATGCCCAGGCCGCCACCGAAGTCGATGTGGTGGAGAGGGATGCCGGCCGCCTCGATGGCATCGACCAGATCGAGCACGCGGTCCATCGCGTCGAGATAGGGCGTGCTGTCGGTGATCTGCGAGCCGATATGGCAGTCGATGCCGACCACCCGCAGGCCGGGTAGGCTGGCGGCGCGCTGGTAGGTCTGCAGCGTGCGCTCGTGCGCCACGCCGAACTTGTTGTCCTTCAGCCCGGTCGAGATGTAGGGGTGGGTCTTGGGGTCCACGTTGGGATTGACGCGGATGCTCACCGGCGCGCGCTGGCCGCGCGCATGGGCCACCGCGCTCAGCACTTCCAGTTCGGCCTCGCTTTCCACGTTGAAGCAGGCGATGCCGGCGTCGAGTGCTTGCGCCATCTCGGTGCGGGTCTTGCCCACGCCGGAAAAAATCACCTTGGCAGGATCGCCGCCGGCGGCCAGCACGCGCGCCAGCTCGCCGCCGGAAACGATGTCGAAACCGCAGCCGGCCTGGGCAAACACCTGCAACACGCCGATTGTTGAGTTGGCCTTCATCGCGTAGCAGATGCGGGCATTGCGGCCGGCAAAGCCACGCTGGTAGGCGGCCAGTGCGGCCAGCATGGCGGCTTTGGAGTACACGAACAGGGGGGTGCCGTGCTGGCTTGCCAGCGCGGCTAGCGACTGGCCTTCCATGCGGAGTTGGCCGTTGTGCCACGCCACGAAGGGCTGGCCGGGCAGGGTGTCCGCGCTCATGGCCGGGCCGCCGATGCCGCACTGGCCGCGGGCGTGGCGCCGGGCAGGCTGGAGCGCAGAACCTGCGGCAGGGTGGGGCGTTCAACGCCGGCGGGAGGCTCTGGCAACGCCAGCGGACCCTTCTGCCCACAGGCACTCAGGGCCATCACCGCGCCCAGAACGGCCGTGGTGACTAGAATTTGGTGGATTGGCAACATGGTGAAATTGTATGACCGACCCCGAATTCATGGACCAGGCTGAGGCCGCGCTACGCGCCATCGAAGCCGCCTGCGACCGGATCAACGACGCGTCGGATGCCGATATCGACAACCAGCGCGTGGGTGGCATGGTGACGCTGACCTTCGCCAACCGCTCGCAGATCATCGTGAATCTGCAAAAACCGCTGCATGAAATCTGGATGGCGGCGCGCGCCGGGGGCTTCCACTACAAGTTCGATGGCCAGCAGTGGCAGGACACCAAGGGGCAGGGCGAGTTCTTTGCCAACCTGACGCAGTACGCCAGCGACCAGGCGGGGCAGCCGCTGCGTTTTCCCTGAGCGGAGCGCCGCACCCGGCCAGCCCCTGATCACCGGGGCCCGGCTACTTGCGGAAGAAGTCGAGGATGCTGCGTTTTTCCTCGGCGCTGGGGGGCGGCTGGGGTACTGCAGGGGCTGCCGGATCATCCAGTCCCAGCGTGGTGACTCCGGCGTTGGCCGCGTATTCGTCGTAGAACCATTCGCCACCCACGTTCACCACCCCTTCGGGCACGGCCGGTTCCGACACCGGCACGCCCTTGAGCACCTGCTGCATGTAGCTGATCCATACCGGCAGGCTCAGCCCCCCGCCGGTTTCACGGTCGCCCAGCTTGCGGGGGTTGTCGTAGCCGATCCAGCTCACCGCGGCCACCGTGGCCTGGTAGCCGGCAAACCATGCGTCGATGGAGTCGTTGGTGGTGCCGGTCTTGCCGTAGATGTCGGGGCGCTTCAGCGTGGCCTGCGCCCGTGCGGCCGTGCCGGAGCGGGTGACTTCCTGCAGCAGGCTGGTCATCACGAAGGCATTGCGGGCATCGATGGCGCGCATGGATTCATTGAGCAGCGGTGGAGTGGTCTCGACCAGAACCTTGCCCTTGTAGTCTGTGATGCGGTTGATGAGGTAGGGGGTGACGCGGTAGCCGCCGTTGGCAAATACCGCATACGCCGTCGCCATCTGCATCGGCGTGACCGAGCCGGCGCCCAGCGCCATCGTCAGATAGGCCGGATGCTTGTCGGGGTCGAAGCCGAAGCGGCCTACCCACTCCTGTGCATTCTGCGGGCCGACCGCCTGCAGAATGCGGATGGAGATCATGTTCTTGGATTTCGCCAGGCCGCGGCGCAGGCTCATCGGGCCGTCGAAGGTGCCGTCGTAATTCTTCGGTTCCCAGGGCTGGCCGCCCGTGACGCCGGCATCGAAGAACAGCGGTGCGTCATTGACCACGGTGGCCGGCGTGAAGCCTTTCTCCAGCGCCGCCGAATAGATGAAGGGCTTGAAGCTCGAGCCGGGCTGGCGCCAGGCCTGGGTCACGTGGTTGAACTTGTTGGTGTGGTAGTCGAAGCCACCCACCAGCGCGCGGATGCTGCCGTCGCGCGGATCGAGCGCCACAAAGGCGCCTTCCACCTCGGGCAACTGGGTGATCTCCCAGTTGTTCTTGCTGTTCATCGCCACGCGAATGATGGCGCCGCGCCGGATGCGGATGTTGGGCGGGGCCTTGGCCGACAGGCCGGATTGCGCCGGGCGCAGGCCTTCCCCGGCGATCTCGATACGTTCTCCGTTCTGCCGTTCGGCGACTACCCGCTGGGGGCTGGCGGCCAGCACGATGGCCGTCATCAGGTCGTCGTTGTCGGTGAATTCGGCGAGTGCATCGTCGATGGCTTCTTCGGCGGCTTTCGGGTCGGTCGGCAAGTCGATGAACTTCTCGGGGCCGCGGTAGACCTGCCGGCGCTCGAAATCCATGATGCCGCGCCGCAAGGCCTTGTAGGCCGTGACCTGCTCATTCGCCCGCACCGTTGTGTAGACGTTCAGGCCGCGGGTGTAGGTTTCATCGCCATACTGGCTGAACACCATTTGCCGCACGGTTTCGGCAACATGCTCCGCATGGGGCCCGGTGCTTTCCTGGCGGCTGCGGATGGTGAGCTTCTGCTCGCGCGCGGCCTTGGCCTGTTCGCGGTTGATGAAGCCGTTTTCCTCCATGCGTTCGATGATGTAGAGCTGGCGTGAGCGCGCCCGGGCCGGGTTGGTGATCGGGTTGTAGGAGGAAGGGGCCTTGGGCAGGCCGGCCAGCATTGCCGCTTCGGCAATGGTGACATCCCGCAGTTGCTTGCCGAAATAGGTTTCCGCAGCGGCAGCAAAGCCGTAGGCGCGCTGGCCGAGGAAGATCTGGTTCATGTAGATCTCGAGAATCTGGTCCTTGCTCAGCAGGTGTTCGAGCTTGAAGGTCAGCAGAATCTCGTAGATCTTGCGGATGTAGCTTTTCTCGGCCGACAGGTACACATTGCGGGCGACCTGCATGGTGATGGTCGATGCGCCCTGGCTCTTGGCGCGCCCCACGTTGGCCAGCCCGGCGCGGATGACGCCGATGTAGTCCACGCCGCCGTGGGCGTAAAAGCGCGCGTCCTCGATGGCCAGCACCGCGTCCTTCATCACCTGCGGGATGTCGTTGATGGGAGTCAGCGTGCGCCGCTCCTCGCCAAACTCGCCAATCAGGGTGCCTTCGGTCGAATAGACCCGCATGGGCAGCTTGGGCCGGTAGTCCGACAGGTCGGAGATATCGGGCAGGTTCGGGTAGGCCACTGCCAGCGCCGTGGCAAGCACCATGGCCAGGCCGAACGCCCCGGCGGCTGCAATTCCCAGCACCCAGCCGGCGATGCGCAGCGCCGGCCGTGCCCAGGCGGGCAGGTTGCCGGCAGCGGCGCTGTCGGACGGGGATTTCGGGCCGGCAGAATTGTGTTTGGGCATAAAAATGAAGCGTATACGCTGCGGGGCATTATAAAAATCGGCATTGCTGCCGATAGCAGGGTAAGCGACTCTGCATACGGGATGGGGATGGCAGCGGGGCGGGTGAAATCCGGAAAGGTTGGGTGGTGGTGAATCGTCGGCTTTTGACAACGCTGCGATGGACCCGGCATGCAGAAACCCGGCTGGGAGCAGAGCGCTTACTGATAGTATCCATTTCGAGTTGTGGCGTGGCGCAACTCCACAATATCCAATAGAAAGCAGTCTTTTGATTTCATGGGGCGCGATGTTTGGCAAGGAGCCGGCCGGCCTTCTGGGGCTGGACGTCAGTTCGTCCAGTGTGAAGCTGGTGGAACTGGGGCGCAGCGTCACGGGCACGCTCGTGCTCGAGCGGTGCGTCATGGAGCCTCTGGAGCGGGGCTGGATCACCGACGGCAACATCGAGAAATTCGACGAGGTGGCCCAGGCGGTCAAGCGCCTGGTGCGCAAAAGCGGCACCCGCACCCGCAATGTGGCAATGGCACTGCCGGCGTCGGCCGTGATTACCAAGAAAATCGTACTGCCCAGCGGGCTGAGTGACCAGGAACTCGAGGTCCAGGTCGAGTCCGAAGCCAACCAGTACATCCCTTTTTCGCTCGACGAGGTCAGCCTCGATTTCTGTGTGGTGGGGCCCAGCCCGGGTGCTGGCAGCGATGTCGATGTACTGATCGCCGCATCGCGCAAGGAAAAAGTGCAGGATTTGCAGGGGCTGGCCGAGGCTGCCGGCCTCAAGCCGGTCATTGTGGATGTGCAGCCCTATGCGTCACGGCTGGCGGCCGGTCGGTTGATCGAGAGCCTGCCCAACAAGGGGGCGAATGCGCTGGTCGCGCTTTTCGAGATCGGCGCCAACACTACCAGCATGCAGGTTGTGAAGAACGGCGACGTGCTGTATGAGCGCGACCAGGCCTTTGGCGGTGTGCAGCTGACCCAGCTGATCATGCGCCAGTATGGATACCCTCAGGAAGAAGCCGAAACCCGCAAGCGCAGCGGTGATCTGCCCGACGACTGTGGCCGTGCCGTCATGGCGCCCTTCGTGTCCAGCCTGGCGCAGGAGGTGGCGCGGGCGCTGCAGTTCTTCTTTACCAGCACGCCCCACAACAAGATCGACCATGTTTTTCTGGCCGGTGGGTCTTCGGCCCTGTCGGGGCTGGTGGAGGCGGTGACCCTCAATACCACCTTCCCCTGCAAACTGGCCAATCCGTTTGACGGCATGAAGATCGCCTTGGGCGTGCGCGAGAAAAAAATGCGCCGGGAGGCACCCGCCTACCTGACGGCCTGCGGCCTGGCGATGCGGAGATTCCTGGCGTGATTCTCATCAATCTGCTGCCCCACCGCGAAGCGGCGCGCAAGAAGCGGCGTGATGCGTTCCATGTTTCGCTGGCGCTGGCGGCGCTGGCGGGTGTCGTGGTGTGTGGCGTGGTGTATTTCTGGTACGAGGCCCAGATTGCGACGCAACAGGGCCGCAACAATTTCCTGCAGACGGAAAACCGCCGGCTGGATGAAAAGATCAAGGAAATCGCCAACCTGCAGGCCGAGATTGCCGCGCTGCGCGCCCGCCAGCAGGCGGTGGAGGACTTGCAGGGGGATCGCAACCTGCCGGTATACCTGTTGAGCGAACTGACGCGCCAGCTGCCTGACGGTGTGTATGTGACTTCCATGCGGCAGGACGGCGCCACGGTGGCGTTGACCGGGGTGGCACAGTCCAACGAGCGGGTATCGGAATTGCTGCGCAATCTGGCGAACAACAGCCCATGGCTGAACCGTCCGGAACTGGTGGAGATTGTGGCGTCGAACATCGCGCTGTCGCCGCGGGATACCCGGCGGGTGGCCAATTTCACGATGCGGGTCAAGCTGGTGCGGCCGACCGAAGCCCAAAAAGCCGCGTCAGCGGCATCGGGCGCGTCGGCGCCCGGCAGCGCGGCGTCAAGGTAGTCAGCATGGCAACACGGCATCGTCCCGAGAAGCGCAAGCGGTTCGCCGAGTGGGCGGCTGCATTGCAGAACCAGTTCAGCGGGCTGGACATGAAGGACCCGTCAGGGTGGCCGGCGTTGCCGCGCTACACCCTGCAGTTGCTGGTGGCGGCTTTCGTCATCGGTTTCCTGTGGTTTCTCTGGCTCAGTGATTCGGATGCTTCACTCGAAGCCGAGCGCGCGAAAGAGGTGGCTTTGCGCCAGGAATACAAGAAGAAAATCGCCCAGGTGGTGAATTTCGAAGCACTGCAGAAGCAGCGTGAGCAGGTGCTGCAGTATGTAACGCAACTCGAAAAGCAACTGCCGAGCAAAGCGGAAATGGATGCACTGCTGTCGGACATCAACCAGGCGGGGCTGGGCCGCAGTTTGCAGTTTGAGTCATTCCGGCCGGGGCAGGTCAGCGTCAAGGAGTATTACGCCGAATTGCCGATTTCGGTCCGCGTTGTGGGGCGGTACCACGATATCGGTGCATTTGCCTCCGACATCGCCAATCTGTCGCGGATCGTGACGCTGAACAATCTCTCGGTGGTACCGCAGCGGGAGGGCGTATTGACCATGGACGCCACCGCGCGCACCTTCCGCTATCTGGATGCAGACGAAATCGCCGCGCAGCGCAAGACCCAGCCGGGGGCCCGGAAATGAGGGCATTCCGCAGACCTCTGGTGATGTTGGCGGTGTTGGCTGTGGCAGGGCTTGCCGGGTGTGGCAACTCCGACAGCGAGGAGCTGCAGCAGTGGATGACCGAGCAGCGCAACCAGACACGCCCGCGCATCCAGCCGGTGGCGGAGCCGAAGAAGTTCGTGCCGGAAACCTACAGCCAGGACCGCATCACCGAGCCTTTCAGCATCCAGAAACTGACGCTGGCGTTGCGGCGTGAATCGGGTTCGGTGAATTCCAATGCTGCGCTGGTGGAGCCGGAGCTGCGGCGGCGCAAGGAGGCGCTGGAGGCGTTTCCGCTGGACGCCGCCGCCATGGTGGGCAGTTTGCTGAAGGGCAACCAGCCTGTGGCGCTGATCCGGGTCGATAACCTGATCTACCAGGTGCGGGTGGGCAATTACCTGGG
>DASWYJ010000219.1:0-7181 GCA_036405035.1 Burkholderiaceae bacterium | reverse complement strand
CGCGATACGTACGAGATCATGCGTGCCGAGGACGTGGGCTGGAGTGCCAACAAGATCGTGCTTGGCAAGCTGAGTGGCCGCAATGCCTTCAAGCAGCGTTTGCAGGATCTGGGCGTGCAATTGGAAAGCGAATCGGAGATCAACAACGCTTTTGCGCGTTTCAAGGAACTGGCCGACCGCAAGAGCGAAATTTTCGACGAAGACATCCTGGCGCTGGTCAGCGACGAGAGCGTGACCACCGAGAAGGAGCAGTATGGTTTCGTGTCGCTTTCTCAGCACAGCGAAACCGGCGAACGCCCGCAGGCTGCCGTGGTGTTCACGGTGGATGGCAAGGAGGTGAAAAGCGAATCCGAGGGCAATGGGCCGGTGGACGCTTCGCTGAAAGCCATTGAAAGCTATGTGAAAAGCGGTGCGGAGATGGTGTTGTACTCGGTCAATGCGATCAGCGGCTCGACCGAAAGCCAGGGGGAAGTCACGGTGCGGCTGCAGAACAGCGGCCGCGTGGTGAACGGCGTTGGTGCCGACCCGGACATCATCGTGGCGTCCGCGAAGGCCTATCTCAGTGCATTGAATAAACTGCACAGCAAGGCGGATCGGGTAGCTGCGCAGGGTTGATGAACTGACCACTTGGCCGGTTTTTCCGGTAACTTTAGCTATGTCACGCAAGTCTTTGATCTTGCGTGACATTTTTTGTTTCGATACACTCCGTAACCGCTGTGGCTTTTCAGCATGTACGGAGCCCCTGTTATGCAAAGTGTTATGAAGAGATGGATTGGTTCGCTGGGGGCGCTGGCTGTGTTGTTGTCGCTGGTGGTGGTGCCGGCCCAAGCGCAAGTCGCCAAAAGTGCCGAAGCCAAGAAGCGGAGCCAGGCCGCGCAGAGCCGGGTGGCGGTGAGCAAGAAGCCGGCAAAGGCCTCGAAAAGTGTCAAAAGCAGGCAAACGGTGGCCGCGCGGCGGGCATCGGTGGTGCGTGTAGCGGTTCCGCCGCGCCCCACGTTCGGGCAACTGGCGGGCTTGCACGCCACGCAGGACGCACTCGACCTGAAGTCCAGCGCAGTCCTGGTGGTTGATCAGGACACCAATGAAATCCTGTTCAGCAAAAACGATTCGGCCGTATTGCCGATCGCATCATTGACCAAATTGATGACCGGCTTGATCATCAGCGAGAGCAAGCTGCCGATGGATGAAACCATCATCATCACGCAGGACGACGTGGATACCGAAAAGGGCAGCCGGTCGCGGCTGCGGGTGGGCGCTGCGCTGACCCGGGGTGAACTGTTGCATCTGGCGCTCATGAGCAGCGAAAACCGTGCGGCGCACGCGCTGGGGCGTACCTTTCCGGGTGGGCTGACGGCATTTGTCAACCGCATGAATGCCAAGGCCGCGCTGCTCAGCATGAAAGACACACGGTATGTCGAGCCGACGGGCTTGTCCAGCAACAACCAGTCCAGCGCGCAGGATCTGGCCATGCTGGTGGGTGTTGCTGCCAGTGATCCGGTGTTGCGTGAGTTGTCCACGTCGCCAGGCCACCAGGTCGCCGTGGGCCGCCGCACCCTGCAGTTCAACAACACCAACCGGCTCGTGCTGAACCCCAACTGGGATATCGGCCTGCAGAAGACGGGCTATATCTCCGAGGCGGGTCAATGTCTGGTGATGCAGGCCAAGGTTGCCGGGCGCAAGCTCATCATGGTGTTCCTGGATTCAATCGGCAAGTACAGCCGGCTGGGCGATGCGGAGCGGGTGCGCCGCTGGGTGGAGACCCACCCCATGGACAACGAAAACGTCAAGCACCTGCCCAAGCGCGTAACTGGCTAGCGGCTGGTTTCTGCTCCGGAGCGCGCGGGTTCGCACGCCCGCCCCATAGTCCCGTATCAGTTGTCCCGGCCTGCCTTGTAGCCCAGCGCCGTTGATATCTCGGTGGCGGTGCTTTGCAGCTTGGTCAGCCAGCCTTCATCCAGCCGGTCGGCTGGCGCTGAAATGGACAGGCCGGCCACCAGCTTGCTGTGGTCGTCATAAATGCCGGCGGCGATACACCGCACACCCAGTTCGAGTTCCTCGTTGTCACGTGCTACGCCGTACTGGCGGGCCCGCGCCAGTTCGCGCTCGAGCATGGGCAATTGCGTGATGCTGTTTTTGGTATGGCCACTGAGGCCGGTCCGGGTCGCATAGGCCCGCACCCGCTGTGGATCGTCAACCGCCAGGAACAGCTTGCCCACGGAGGTGAGGTGCAGGGGCGCGCGGCCACCGATGGCGCGCACCACCTGCATGCCCGAGCGCTCGCTGTAGGCGCGTTCGATGTAGACGATCTCGTCTCCCTGCCGCATGCTGAGATTCACCGGCTGCTGAATCAGCTTATGCAGGTTGCGCATCGGTCCGAGCGCGGCGTCGCGCACGTTCAGGCGGGCTTTCACGAGGTTGCCCAGTTCCAGCAGGCGCATGCCCAGCCGGTAGCTGCCGGCTTCGGGCCGGTCCACGTAGCGGCCGATGGTCAGGTCGTTGAGGATGCGGTGGGCCGTAGACGGATGGAGCCCGGTTTTTTCGCTGATCTCTTTCAGCGAAATGGGCTCCTCGCGCGACGCCAGGACATCCATCAGCGAAAACATCCGCTCGATTACCTGAATCGCCGGGCTGGCGGCCTGTTGGCCGTCTGTTTTTTTCATGCGCGCAATCTACTGGCCGGTAAAGCGTTGTATCTTACCTTGTGAAATCACCCGGTGGTGGTGCCGACCGGGCGCCATTGGCCGTCGCGCAGCACCTCGTGGGGCATGAATCGCGCCTTGTAAGCCATCTTGGGGCTTTCTGCAATCCAGTAGCCCAGGTAGACATGTGGCAAACGCAATTGCCGTGCCTGCTCGATCAACCACAGGACGCTGTAGGTGCCATAGCTGGCCTTGGCATCGGGTTCGTAGAAAGTGTAGACGGCCGAGATGCCGTCGTTCAGCACGTCGACGATGGACACCATGCACAAGGCGCCCGTACCTCCGGGGGGCGCTGGTTCGCGGAATTCCACCAACCGCGAATTGACCCGGCTTTGCAGCAGGAACTGGGTGTATTGGTCGATGCTGTCATGGTCCATGCCGCCGCCGGCATGGCGGCCGTTCTGGTAGCGCAGGTAGAGCTGGTAGTGTTCGGGCACGAAGCACAGCCGCAGTACGCGGGCTTCCAGGTTGCCATGGTGCTTCCAGCAGCGGCGCTGGCTGCGGTCGGCCGCGAAGTGCTCTACCGGCACCCGCAGCGGCACACAGGCCTGGCAACCGTCGCAATAGGGCCGGTAGGTGAACATGCCGCTGCGCCGGAAGCCGCTGGTCAGCAGGCTGGAATAGGCTTCGTTGTTGATCAGGTGGCTGGGCGTGGCGACCTGGGAGCGTGCCTGCCGGTCTGCCAGGTAGCTGCACGGATAGGGCGCCGTGGCGTAGAACTGGAGCGCCTGGAACGGGAGGTCGGTGAGGTGCGTCACGCCGGTGCGGGGAAGAGGTGGTTCCAGTATATCGGGTCGAAATGCCAGGCGGGTGCCGGCTGGGCGCGGGCCTGCTCCACATGCACGGCGAAATCGGCGCGCCGGATTTCGCGCGCCCCCAGTGAGGCCAGATGCGTGGTGTTCTGCTGGCAATCGATGGCGGTGATGCCGTGGGCCCGGGCAAAGGCCACCAGTGCAGCCAGCGCAATCTTCGATGCGTCGGTGCGGTGGCTGAACATCGATTCGCCAAACACCGCGCGGCCCACTCCCACGCAGTACAGCCCGCCTGCGAGGGCGCCGTCGATCCAGGCTTCTACGCTGTGTGCGTAGCCGGTGCGGTGCAGCGCGGCGTAGGCTGTCACCATTTCCGGCACGATCCAGGTTCCCGATTGGCCGTCGCGCGGCGTGGCCGAGCAGGCCCGCACCACCGCTGCAAAATCATGGTCGAAGCGGATTTCGCAGCGCGGATTGGCGCGAAAGCGGGTAAGCACCTTGCGCAGCGAGCGGTGTAGCCGGAACTCGGCGGTGTGCAGCACCATGCGCGGGTCCGGGCTCCACCACAGGATGGGTTGGCCACTGGAATACCACGGGAAGATGCCGCGCTGGTAGGCGCGCAGCAGGGAGGGGGTGTCGAGCGTGCCACCGGCGGCCAGCAGGCCGGGGGCAGCGCTGCCCGCAGGCCAGGCCTGTGCCGTGTCGGGAAAAGCCTCAGCTGGGGCCAGCCAGGGCAGGGGCGGCTGTGGTCGGGCCATCGGTTGCAGCGAGCGGAATCGAAGTCTGCAGTATCGGCCAAAACCGGCCCGGTGAATGCTGGCTTCCCCTGCAGGAGTGGATGGTTTGGCACGAATGGCATACATAAATCACCCAAGTGCGAAAAAATGCACGGCTACCGCCGCCGCCAGAGCCATTGAGGAAAGTGCGGGAGATCCGGCGGGCTATTCAAGCCTTCAAGCGGCCATCATGTCGCCCGCCGCGTGCCGTAAAGAGGAATGACAGAGCGATGAAAGTGGTGAGGTCGCTTGTTCATGAGGATGTTTGCCCCGCGGGCCTTTGGCGCGCGGGGCATTTTTTCAGAACGCATCAATCTACAATCGAGGGACATGCTTGCAAGAGTGTGTCCGCTGGGGGTGTCGAACGGGGCTGCAAGGTTCCGCGAGACTGAGAGAGTCCCTTTGAACCTGATTGAGATCATCCTCGCGCAGGGAAGCATTGTTATGGATCGGGCCGTGCATCTGCTGCAGCGGATGACATCTCAGGCGGCCCCTGGAGATCCAGCAGGCCGACCTGCTATGACGTACAGAGCACGTTGTGGCAAACCATTCTTCTATTTCTTGTCAAAATCGGGCGCCGTCCAGCATCCATGCTATCGCCTTAGCTATTTTTTTGATAGCGTCCGGGGTGGGCGCACAGCCCGTTGATCCGGCCCAGCCTGGCGGTACGCTGCGGCCGGTGGTGGTCGAGGAGCGCTACGCCCCCCGCACGGCCGACGTGCTGGGGCTGGGCGATGCGCCGCTGGCCCGTACGCCCGCCAGTGCCACGGTGATCGACGCCGCGCAGATCAGCGCGGCGGGCGCCCGCCGGCTGGCCGATCTGGTGCAGTTCGATGCTTCGGTGAGTGACGCCTACAACACCGTGGGCTACTGGGACTACCTGACCGTGCGTGGCTTCGTGCTCGACAACAAGTACAACTACCGCCGCGAAGGCCTGCCCATCAGCGCGGAAACCTTTGTGCCGCTGGACAACAAGGAGCGGGTCGAAATCCTCAAGGGCACCAGCGGTATCCAGGCCGGCACCAGTGCGCCCGGCGGCCTGGTGAACTACGCGGTGAAGCGCCCCACCGAAGCCGACCTGCGCCGTGTGCGGCTGGAAACCACCCAGCGTGGCGGCTTGCTGGCCGGCGCCGATCTCGGCGGGCGCTTTGGCGCAGCGCGGGAGTTTGGCTACCGCCTCAATGTGGTGGGCGAAGACATCGCTGGCTACGCTCCAGGCACCGATGGCTCGCGCCAATTGCTGGCACTGGCCACCGACTGGCGCATCAGCCGCGACACCGTGCTGGAGGCCGAACTGGAATACTCCCGCCGCTCGCAACCCAGCCTCACCGGTCTGAGCCTGACCGGCAACACCCTGCCGGCGCCCAATCCACGCCTCAACACCAACAACCAGCCGTGGTCGCAGCCTGTGCTGCTGCAAGGCCTGAGTGGCACAGTGAAGCTGGAGCAGGCGATCAACAGCCAGTGGCGCTGGTCCGCCCAGGCTGGCACGCAGCGTTTGAAGTCCGATGACCGCACGGCGTTCCCGTTTGGTGGGGACTGCTTCAACGGCCCGTTCGAATACTGCGACCGCTTTGCTCCCAACGGTGACTACGACCTCTATGACTTCCGGAGCGAGAACGAGCGCCGCACCACCGATGCCGTGCAGTTCCAGTTGAAAGGCAAGCTGGAAACCGGTGCGCTCAAGCACGAACTGGGGCTGGGCCTGTTGCGCAGCCGCGTGCGCGACCGATTCGACCTGCAGGCGTACAACTACGTCGGCACCGGCAACCTCGCCACGCTGCCGGTTTTTGCGCCCGATCCCGCGCAAAACGACCAGAACACCAACCGCAACGAAACCTCGACCGAGCTCTCGGCCTACGATGTGATCGCCTGGACCCCGCGGCTGAGCACCTGGCTGGGCCTGCGCCACACCCGGCTGGAGCGCGACAGCGTGCGCACCAATGGCACCCGGCCCATCCGCTACGAAAAAAACCTCACCACCCCCTGGGCCGCCGTGGGCTACCAACTCACACCCGCGCAACTGGTGTACGCGAGCTACGGCGAAGGGGCGGAATCGCAGGTGGTACCCAACCGCACGTCGCAGTACACCAATCCCGGCGAGGCGCTGCCGCTGCTGAAATCACGCCAGTGGGAAATAGGGACCAAGGGCACCGTCGACAGGCTCGCCTGGCAGTTGGCCTACTTCCATATCACCCGTCCGGCCACCAATCTGGACGCCTGCAACCGCCTTGGTATCACGCCCTGCCAGGGCCGCTACGACGGCGAGGCCGTGCACCGCGGCCTGGAGGCGGCGGGCCAGTGGCGCAGCGGTCCGCTGCGGCTGTCGGGCGGCTTGACGCTTTTGCATGCACGCCGCACCGGTAGCACGGTCGAGCCCACTGTCAACGGCCAGCAGCCGACCAACGTGCCCGACTGGATCGCCCGCCTGCAGGCCGGCTGGCAGATTGCTGCCATACCGGGCCTGGCGGCGGAAGCGGCGCTGTCACACGAAGGCCGGCGCAATGTGTTGCCCGATGGCTCCATTGCCCTGCCATCATGGACACGGGTGGACGCGCTGCTGCGCTACGAAACCCGCATGCAGTCCGCCAGGACCACCTGGACCCTGGGAATCGACAACCTGCTGGACCGCCGCTTCTTCCGCGAAGCGCCCTACCAGTTTGGGCACGTATACCTTTTCCCCGCCGCGCCGCGCACCGTGCGCATCGCCGTGCAAGCCGATTTGTGAAATGGCAAAAAACCACGCTATAATTTGAGGCTTGTTCCTCGATAGCTCAGTCGGTAGAGCGCCGGACTGTTAATCCGTAGGTCCCTGGTTCGAGCCCAGGTCGAGGAGCCAACTTATTCCACTGTGAACACTCGCTGGTTGAGCACCCAGCAACAGAGCATCTTCACGGTATTCCACGATGGCGCTGGTCCGCGTCATCGTGATCGATGACACAAACGTGCCCACA
>DASWYJ010000218.1:0-28027 GCA_036405035.1 Burkholderiaceae bacterium | reverse complement strand
CGGCATAGGCGTCGGTCTGGGCATCGCCGCGCACGTTGTAGTGCCACACGAAGGCCGCGGCAGCAAGGCCGGTGAGCGCACATGCGCCGAGCAGCAGGAACAGGCGGGTGCGATTCATGGGCGGACCCCGGCAGGTGCTGGCGCGCTGCCGCAGCGAATGGGTGGGGTGCCGGCGGGCCACGGCGGGCCGGCGAGCGCGGGCTGGGTGCTGGCCGGCAGCGGCTGCGCGGCCAGCCAACTGGCCACGGCCTGCACGTCGGCCATGGGGAGTTGCTCCGCCACGTCGCGCATGCAGTCGGGCGCGTGCGCGCTGCGCTGGCCGCTGCGCCAGGCGCCGAGCTGGGCACTGATGTAGTCCGTCGGCAGGCCGAGCAGGCCGGGCACATGGGGTGCCACGCCGGTCAACGCACGGCCGTGGCACTGCATGCACGCTGGAATGCCGCGGGTGGCATCGCCCTGGCGGGCGAGTTGCGCGCCCCGTGCCAGCACTGCTGCCGGTACACGGGCGGGCTGCGGGGGCGGGTAGGGCAGGCTCAGGCTGGCGAAATACTGCGCGATTTCCATCAGGTAGGCATCGCTCAGGGGCTCAACCAGGCCGGCCATCAGGCCGTAGTGGCGCCGCCCATCGCGGAAATGCAGCAGCTGGCTGTAGAGGTAGCCGGCGGGTTTGCCGGCGATGCGCGGGTAATAGCCGTCGCTGGCGGCGCGGCCTTCCTTGCCGTGGCAGGCTGTGCAGGCCTGGGTGCGCTGGGCCATGGTGTCTTCGAAGGGCGGGGCGGCGGCGTGCGACAGGCCCGCCAGTGCGAGCGCGAGTGCGCAGGCCAGCCGGCGCAGCGGTGGCGGGGGGGAGCGGAGGGTGGTGTTCACGGTGACTGCATCATGCCGGGATACCGTGGCCGGGGTAAGCACCAGATGCCGCCAAAAAAACCGTATCAGATGGAATATGGTGAAAAAATACAATACCAGATGGTTGACTCTGTTTCCCCATCCACACCACCGGAGGCCATGCGATGAAGCGCTACGAACAGCTGGCCGAGTTGCTGGCCGCAGACATCCGCAGCGGCCGGCTGGCGCCGGGCACGCGGCTGCCGTCGATTCGCCGGACCACCGCGCAGCACGGCATCAGTGCCTCCACCGCATTCCAGGCGTATTACCGGCTGGAGGAGAAGGGTCTGGTGCGGGCGCAGGAGCGTTCGGGCTACTACGTGACCGGGCATGCCGCCCATACGCTGGCCGAGCCGGCCCGGGCCGTGGTGGCGGCGCGTGCACCGGCGGCGGTGGATATCAGCAACCTGGTGTTTTCGGTGCTGCAGGCGCTGCAGGACCCGGCGATCGTTCCGCTGGGTTCGGCGTTTCCAGGGCCCACGCTGTTTCCGTTGCAGCGCCTGGCCCGCTCGCTGTCGGCCACGGCGCGTGGCATCCAGCCGGCCGATACCGTCGCGGGCCTGCCGCCTGGCCATGCCGGCCTGCGCCAGCAGATCGCGCTGCGCTACCTGGGCATGGGCATGGCCCAGCCGCCGGAGGAGCTGGTGGTGACCAACGGCGCGCTGGAGGCCCTCAACCTGTGCCTCAGTGCGGTGGCCGGGCCGGGTGACTTGGTGGCGATCGAGTCGCCCGGCTTCTATGCAGGCCTGCAGGCGCTGGAGCGGCTGCAGATGCGGGCCGTCGAGATCCCGGTGCATGCGCGCGAAGGGCTGGATCTGGGCGCGCTCGACCGGGCGTTGGCACGCCATCCTGTCAAGGCCTGCTGGTTCATGACCACGTTCCAGAACCCGATGGGCACGAGCATGGCCGAAGAGAAGAAGCGCGCGCTGGTGGCCCTGCTGGCGCGCCACGGGGTGCCGTTGATCGAGGACGACGTCTATGGCGAGCTGTACTTCGGCCAGCGCTGTCCGCTGCCGGCCAAGGCCTTTGATGCCCAGGGCCTGGTCATGCACTGCAGCTCGTTCAGCAAGACACTGGCGCCCGGCTACCGCATCGGATGGGTGTCGCCGGGCCGTTTCGGTGCGCGCATCGAGCGGCTCAAGCTGATGACCACGCTGTCGGCCAGCCTGCCGGCGCAGGTGGCGCTGGCCGATTATCTGCAGTTCGGGGGCTATGACCGGCACCTGCGCCGGCTGCGCCATGCGCTGGAGGCGCAACGGGCCCACATGCTGCAGGCCATTGCGCGGTACTTTCCGCCCGAGGTGCGGGTGTCACGCCCCGACGGCGGGTATTTTCTGTGGGTGGAGTTTGCCCGGGGTTTCGATACCCTGCTGTTGCACCAGCAGGCGCTGGTCCAGGGTATCAGCCTGGCACCCGGGCCGGTTTTTTCCGTGCGGCGCGGCTACCGCAATTGCATCCGGCTGAACTACGGCCACCCCTGGAATCCGCGCTTCGAGGCGGCGATGCAGACCCTGGGCGGGCTGGCACGGCAGCAGATGGCGGTGCTCAGTACAGCCACTTGAACTGGCCGTCCTCGCGCAGGCCGTGCATCGAGACGCCATAGGTTGCCCGCTCATGGCGGTTCCATGCGCGCAGCTGTTTCACCCGCTGGTGCTTCTTCCATTTGCGCTCCAGGAAGGACTGACCCAGCAGCCGGTAGTTGTGGCGGTCGCCCAGGCCCTGTTTCTCGGACAGGCCCCGCTCCTGCTTCATGGCCTTTTGCGTGATGGAGCCATAGTGGTGGAGCCACGACGATCCCACGGTGCCACTGGAGATGCCGGCCCGGTCGAGCTGGTTGAAGAACAGCGTGTCTTCGTATCCCCACAGCGAGGGCGTTGGCTGGAAGTAGCCGATGGTGTCCCACACCGAGCGGTGCACCAGCATGCAGACGCCGTGGCGTGCACCGGGACGCACCGCGTCCCGCATGCGGGCACTGGCATCGTTGGCAAAGGCGTCGAAATCGTAGTCGAGCGTGCCTTCCACCAGCGAGGGGCAGACGAACTTCAGGCCATGCCGCTGTGCGCTGGCCACCATGTTGTCGAGCCAGCCGGTGGAAACGATCACATCGTTGTTCATGACCACCGTCCACTCGGCCTGCAGGGCCAGCGCGCCCTGGTTCCAGGCCACACCGCAGCCAAGGTTGCCGTGGTTGAGGACGCGGCCACCCAGCGGCAGTGTTGCCAGGTACTCCCGGGTGGTGTCGGTCGAGCCGTTGTCGACCACCACCAGGCGCGACAGGTCCAGGCCATGGCGCAGCAGGCTGTCCACGCACTGGCGCGTGTAGTCGACCTGGTTGTAGCAGGCAAAGGTAACGGCGTAGTCAGACGGGTTCATCGGCTTCCCTGTAGAGCGCGGTGGATGCGAGCGCCGCCACCAGCAGCCCGTAAAACGATGCGATGTAGACGAGGTTGAACACCTCGGTGTTGATGCTGGCCACCAGATAGCCCAGCACCAGCGCGAGCCCGAGGAAGCCGGCCACCCGCCGGCGCTGCACCAGGCTGCGGCTGGCATTGGCGAATACCAGCAGCGGTACGGCGAATACCAGCACCCGCGAGGCCAGGCCGAACACGCCGGTATGCATCATGCTGCTGAGAATCTCGTTGTGGCCGCCGTGCTTGGTGTACCAGGTTTCGAACATCGGCGTCCAGAACCCGCGGATATGCGGGACCGACTGCAGATCCACCGGTTGCGAGAATCCCCAGCCGAACACCGGATGTTCGAGGAACAGTAGCCAGTTGGCGCGCCACATCGACAGCCGCAGCCCGGGCGACGTGTCGCGGTTGCCGCCGTTGAAATACTGGGCGTATTCCGCAACTGCCTCGTTGGCGCGCAGCTGGATGATGGGGGAGCAGGCATACAGCAGCAGGCAGGCCGCCAGCACGGCCAGCAGCGCCAGCCCGATCTTGGGCGGATTGTTGCAGCGCTTCAGGCCGATCAGCCACAGGCCCGCCAGGACCGGCACGATGACCCAGGCACTGCGCGACTGGGTGCCGATCGACACCGCAATGGCGGCCATGAATGCGGCGTACTTGAGCAGGCGCAGCGCGTGGCCGTCGCGTCCGCTGGCATCGACGCAGAAGAGGCACATGAAACCGACGATGGTGATGTGCTGGCCCAGCGTCAGGGGATCGATGAAGTAGGTGGCGAACCGGTTGTCCCAGAAATACTGCGCAGCATCGGGGTAGAGGAAGATGGCCGCCGCGCAGGCCAGCACCGCCACCGGCAGCACACGCTCGGCCAGGGGCAGGAAGTTGATGCGGCGCAGCAGCAGGTACCACAGCACCACGCCCGCCATCAGGATGCGCAGCGCAGAATCGTAGGCGCGGGGCACAAATTCCTGGTGCACCAGCTGGGTCAGCAGGACGGCAGCAAAGGGTGCAGCGAGCGCGAACAGCATCCAGCGCAGCGGGCGCTGGCGCAGCAGTGCGACGCTGCCTGCGCAATCCCGCAGCAGCCCGACCAGGCAAACGGCAAAGGCCAGCACCAGCGCGGCATTGAGCCAGCCACGGGCGACGAAGTAGCCGGCAAAGCACAGTGGCAGGCCCATGGCCAGCAGCAGGTCAGCTGAATCCGGTACCGGATGTTGCAGCACCTGGGCCGATTGCAGGCGGCGGGTGAGCCGCGTTGTCCAAGAATCCAATTGAGCCATGTCCCGAGGTGATGGAGCCGTTGCGCCGGTGAATAGACCCCTGCGCGGCAGGGAGCTGGCACTGCTGGGGCCTTTTTATGCAAACCCGGCATTATCGTTGCTGGGAAGGCAGGGGGGCCGGTGTCAGCCGCGCTGCCCGGTACCCCAATGCTCGCGTGCATAGGCCTGCAGGCGTTCGCGGCGCTCGCTGCGCGGCGACGGCAGCCAGCGTCGCACGCCAAAGGCGGCACGGGTCAGAAAATCCAGCAGGCTGGCGTGGCGGCGCAGGACCCGCTTGATGCGGTGCGTTTTGGTGGGGTTGAAGATGCCGTGGCGCGAGAAAAGCTGGCGCGGGTTCTTGCGGATCCACAGCCACGAGCCCAGCTCCAGCGTCATCGGCAGAAAGACATGGGAGGCGGGCACCTGGTCATAGGCGTGGTCCCAGAGGTCGCCATGCAGCAGATACTGGTGGCTTTGTGGCTCAAAGCTGTAGCCATGGTGGGGGTGGGACTGGTCGAGCATGGTTTTCAGGCCATACATTTCCGCCAGGTGGGGCATGGGGCGGCGCGTGCGGGCATAGGGAAACCAGATGCTGTCGTTCCAGCCATAGCCCGAGTGGCAGTCAAGCGCCAGGCTGAAAGGCCGGCAGGCCAGTTCGCTGGCCACCACCTGCAGCAAGGCCGCGCTTTCCGTTTCCATCGGTGCGCCGCGCGGGCCGCAATACCAGGGCAGCCATGGCCCCAGGCGCTGCCCGCCGGCCAGGAAGGGCACGCCGGCATCGGCCAGATGGGGCGCGTTGCGCATCAGGTCCACGCCGTTGCCGTTGGAGCGGGTGCCGGCCCACATGCCGACCGGATTGACGATGGGCATGAACAGCAGCCGCACCGACTGCAACTGCTGGTGCAGCGATTCATCCCATTCGAGCCGGGCCAGCAGCGCCCGCAGATAGTGCAGCACGACCTGGGTGCCAATACGTTCCAGCCCGTGGATGCCGCCAAAGAAGCCCACGGCGGGAGCCTGGGGGTCGGCCGAGCCCAGGCTGGCCGTATAGACCGGAAACTGGCTGCCGCGCCCCTGCGCCAGGCCAACCTGCCGCACCGTGAGGTGGTTCTGGCCCCGCTGCATCAGCGCCTCGAATTCCTGCAGTTCATGGAACCGGTGGGCAGGATCGGGTGGCAGCAGCATGCGCGACATCTTGTCAGGTTTCCGTGTCAGGGGCCGGCGAACCGGTGCGCTGCGCCGCCGGCTGCAGCAGCAGCACATCGGTCAGCGGGTAGGCCACGCAGGGCAGTATCCAGCCTGCGGTTTTTTCTTCGGCACTGAGGCCGGGCCAGTCGATACGGTAGGTGGTCTGCCCCTGGGCCAGCCGGCAGATGCAGGTGCGGCAGGTACCGTTGCGGCAGGACGACGGCAGCCGCAGGCCGGCCTGCTCGGCCGATTGCAGCAGGGGCTGGCCGGCGGGTGCGGCAAAGGACCAGCCAGCCGGCGCCAGCGTGGCCCGCCATGCGCGAGGGGGGCCCTGCTCCGCGTCACAATGGCGGCTTTGCTCGATATCCGTTTCCGGGGAACTGCCCATGGCCTCCAGCCTGCTTGCATTGATTGACGACATCGCCACCATTCTTGACGATGTGGCGGTACTGACCAAGGTGGCCGCGAAAAAAACCGCCGGTGTGCTGGGTGATGATCTCGCCCTCAATGCGCAGCAGGTGTCCGGCGTGCAGGCCGACCGCGAGTTGCCGGTGGTCTGGGCCGTGGCCAAGGGGTCGATGCTGAACAAGGTGATTCTGGTTCCGGCCGCGCTGGCCATCAGCGCCCTGGCGCCCTGGGCCGTGACGCCGCTGTTGATGGTGGGCGGGGCTTTCCTGTGTTTCGAAGGCTTCGAAAAGCTGGCCCACAAATTCCTGCACAGCCGGGCCGAACAGGCCGCCCGGCACGAGGAACTGGTGACGGCACTGGCCGATCCGGCGATCGATCTCGTGGCGGTGGAAAAAGACAAGATCAAGGGGGCTGTGCGCACCGATTTCATCCTCTCGGCTGAAATCATCGCGATCACGCTCGGCACGGTGGCGGCCAGCCCGTTCCTGACCCAGGTGACGGTGCTCAGCGGCATTGCCGTCATCATGACGGTGGGTGTCTATGGGCTGGTGGCGGGCATCGTGAAGCTCGACGATGCCGGTCTCTACCTGAGCCGGCAGGGGGGGGCCGCAGCCCGGAGTGTGGGCCGGGCCATCCTCGTGGCTGCCCCCTGGCTGATGAAGGCGCTGTCGGTGGCCGGCACGGCGGCGATGTTCCTGGTGGGCGGTGGCATCCTGACCCACGGCATTGCGCCGCTGCACCACGCCATCGAGACGCTGCTCCAGGGCAGTGGCGGGCTGGTGCAGCTGCTGTTGTCCAGCCTGCTCGATGCGCTGGTGGGCATTGCCGCCGGCGCCCTGGTTCTGGGCGGGGTCACGGCCGCAAAACGCCTGCTGCGCCGCCGGCAGTGAGCCTCGCCGCTTCGGCTCAGTGGTGCGGAATCTGCTGCAGCACCAGGTTGCGTGCAGGTGCACCGGCCACCTGGCTGATGGAGATGCATGCGGGTTGCATGGCGTAGATCAATGCGCGCCGGTGCTCGGCGGTACTGAAGGATTCGCAGCGTTCCAGCACGAAATCGCGCACATCGCCATCCAGGGTGATCCAGACCGTGCCACGGCGGCAGACGATGCTGAGGCCGGCCGCATCCGGCACGCTGAACATTGCTTCGCGTTGCAGACCCAGCTCGAAAACATCGGATGTGAACATCATGGTTGCTTCCTTTCGCATGTTGTATGGGAATGAATATACTGAAGCCAGTTGCGCAGTTAAAGCGGTGATTTGGAATATTTGGCATGCATACAGAGAATGTGAAAAATGCACCTGCCCAGGCTGGCATGCCGATCCGCCGGAGTGAGCTTCCCCGGCTGGATCTGCTGCGCAGCTTCGAGGCGGCTGCGCGCACGCTCAGCTTCACGCAGGCTGCGCAGGAGCTGTTTCTGACCCAGTCGGCGGTGAGCCGCCAGATCCAGCAGATCGAAGCCGACCTCGGCGTTGCGCTGTTCGAGCGCCGGCACCGCGCGCTGGCGCTGACCGAGGCCGGCCGCGTGCTGCAGCGCGCGGTGGTGGATTGCCTGGAACGCCTGCGCGACGCCACCGCCCGCGTGCGCGCCACCACGCCGCTGCGCCAGCTCTCCATGACCACCACACCCGGTTTTGCCTCGCTCTGGCTGATTCCGCGGCTGGCGCGTTTCACGGCCAGCCATCCGCAGGTGGACGTGCGTATTTCCGCCACCACCGACCGGCTGGACCTGGAGCGCAGCCAGGTGGATGTGGCCGTGCGTTTCTGCGCGCTGCCCGACGGCGTTGGCGCTCCGCTGTTCGAGGAATGGGTCATGCCGGTGTGTGCACCGCAGCTGCTGCGCAACCGGGCGCTGCCGCTGAAAAAACCGGCCGATCTGGCGCAGCACACGCTGCTGGCGGTGGACATGCCACAAGGCCGCGCACTGACCGTGGACTGGGCGCCATGGATCGCGCTGATGGGCCTGCCGGAGCCCCGCATGAAAAACACGCTGCGCTTCACCCAGTACACCGACGCCGTGGTGGCGGCCGTGGCCGGGCAGGGCGTGGTCATCGGGCGGATGCCGCTGCTCCATGACCTGCTGCGTGACGGCCGGCTGGTGGCCCCTTTCGGCGGCAACGCGGTGTCGCAGCGCGGCTACTTCATCGTGACCGGCTCACGGTTTGCCGGCAACCCTGATGCACAGGACTTCGTGCGCTGGCTGCGCGAAGAGGCCGAAGCGGAATCTGCTGCCCCGCTGGCGGGCTAGCCCGGCGGTACGGCGGTGCTGGCCGGCTGCGCTGCCGGGCCGGCCGGGGCGTCGCTGCGCACCAGTCGCAGCAGTGCCTGGATGCTCTTGGCGCACGACGCCGGGGCAATGGTTTCCACGCTGCGGTAGTGGCGTATCAGTTCTTCACCCACCGGCGTCAGGCCGCTGCCACCACCGCTCTGGCCGCCTTTGACCGAATGCACGGCCGGTTGTTTGAGGCAATGGTTCAGTTCGTCGAGCAGCAGCCACGCCCGGCGGTACGACATGCCCAGGTTCTTGGCTGCGGTGGAGATGGAGCCGTGTGTGCGGATGGCCTCGAGCAACGCGATTTTTCCCGGGCCGATCACGTCGTCATTGCCTACCGAGATGCGCATGCCGAACCGAAGGCGGACGGGCGGCTTGCGGGGCGCTTTCGGTGTGGTCATGGGCGTCGGGATCGGGGGAGGGCCGGAAGTCTGCATCTTGGCAATTGTGCGCTGGCCGTCCAGCGGGTTTGTACGGAGGGTGTGGCGTGGCAAGTGGCGCGGCAAAAAAAAGCGGGCCGAAGCCCGCTATGAACACTGAAACGAAAGAAGCCGATGTTCAGACCGGGAGTGGAACTGCGCCCACCACGGTGCCCACCAATCCCTGCGGGTGCAGCGCGCTGGTCACCAGCGAACTGATCGGGGCTGGCGCCAGCTCGGTCAGCGACGTGAGGGACAGGCCGTCGGCGATGTCGGCGCCCGCGGTGGTGTCGCTGATGAAGAGGCCGGTGACGGACCCGCCCAGCAGTGCGTGCTGCACGTCGCCGAGTGTGCTTTCCGGCACCAGGCCCAGGCCGAGCGACAGCCCGCCTTCGGCGCTGGGCGCGATGCCGGTGGTTTCACCGGCCAGTTGCAGCAGGTCGGCGGGAAGCCCGCTGGCCGCCGGATTGGGCAGCGTGGTCGACAGCGAGAGCAGGCCATTGAGCAGTTCCACGACCGTGTGTTCCACGCCCTGCAGTGTTTCCAGCAGGCCACCGATATCCGGCAGGCCGGGGAGTGCGGGCAACGCCGGCAGCGCGGGTGTCAGCAGTGCCAGGGTGGCGGTTGCGGCAGCGGAAAAGCTGTCGGTAATGACCGAGATGTCGAGGACGGTTTCGAGCAGGCTGGGTTGGGCCGGTGCAGCCGGTGGGGTGGTTGCCATGGAGGGACCTTTCTGTGAATGGTGATGGTGGTTGATGGGGTATCGCGGCAAGCGATATATATCAAATAATACAACGAAAATATTCACAGTCAACTTTCGTTGTGTTTTTTTGAATACAACGGTTGCACGGTTTTGCTGTCTGGCAATCCGGTGGGGCCCGCCGGGAACGGAATTGGTAAAAAAGTGCCCGCGGCCAGCATGAAATATGGCATTTATGCTATATAAAACATAGCAATTTCCGGTGATGGCTGCAGACCACAGCGAATGGCGGGCCGGGGCTGGTAACAGGGCGGCAATACCCGTTGGCCGGCAGCGCCGGCCTGCGCGCCGCCCTAGACTCGCGGCCTGGCGCACCCGTTGTGCGCCGCGATTCCAGGAGACACGACCATGACCATTTCCATGTACGCCGCTTCGGTGCCGGTTTTCAGGCAGATGCTGGGCAGCCTCAGCGCTGTGCTGGCCAAGGCCGAAACCCATGCCACCGAGAGGAAGATCGAGCCCGACGCCCTGGTCAAGGCCCGCCTTTTCCCGGACATGCTGCCGCTGTACCGGCAGGTGGAGATTGCCTGCGACTTCGCCAAGGGGGTGAGCGCCCGGCTGGCGGGCGTGGACGTACCGGTCTATGCCGCCGCCGAGGCCGGTTTTGCCCAGGCCCAGGAGCGCATCGCCACCACGCTGGCCTTCATTGACAGCCTGGCGCCCGCGCAGATCGACGGCAGCGAGTCGCGCCAGATCGTGATCCAGCCCGGTACGCCGCGCGAACGTGCGTTCGCTGGCCAAGCCTACCTGCTGGGCTACGGCCTGCCGCAGTTCTTCTTCCACATCACCACCGCCTATGCGCTGCTGCGCCACAACGGCCTGGCGATTGGCAAGAAGGACTACATGGGCGTGTACTGAGCCAGGCCGCGAGACCGGCCGCGCGCTGTGCTACGGGGTTGGCGGAAGAATCAGGTCGACAGCCGCTCGTCCTCCACCACCGTGCAGGCGGCGATGCGCCAGGCCTTGTCCTTCTGCTGCTGCAGTGTGTAAGTTGCCAGCCATTGCCTGCCGTCGTCGTCGGTCATCTGCACCGGCAGCATCACCAGGTTGCGGACGCCTTCGGGCCGGAGATAGACCACCGAACGGGGACGGTGCACCACCGGATAGCCCACCCGCACCATCAGCAGGAAGCGCTCGGCGGAGCCGAAATGGCGCCGGATTTCCGGTGTGGCCAGGGAGAACGCGCGTTGCGCATCGTCGTTCGCGAAGGCCTCGAGCTGGGCCTCCACCACCGCGCGCACGGTTTTCTCCACTGCACGGGGGACGGGTTTGCCCGCCACCAGTTCCGCAGCGGGCAGGGGCATGCCCACCAGCAGCAGAGACAGCAGCACCAGCTGCAGCCACCGGCTGAGCGGACGACGGCGTTGCGTGGGCAGGTTGTGCATGGAAGCTCCCCGAGGCTGCAATGCCACCATCATGCAGTATCCAGGGCCGCAATGCACGCACCAATACATGCCCCTGGCGGCGTTGTAGCATCCGCCCCATGACCATCCTGCTGGCGCCCATGGAAGGCCTGCTCGACTTCGTGCTGCGCGACGTGCTGACGCGCGCCGGTGGCATCGACCGCTGCGTTTCCGAATTCATCCGCATCACCGACCAGCTGTTGCCCCCGCGGGTATTCACCCGCATCGTGCCCGAGCTGCTGCAGGGCGGGTGCACCCGCGCCGGTGTGCCCGTGCGGGCCCAACTGCTGGGCTCGGACCCGGGTTGCCTGGCGGAGAACGCCGCGCGGCTGGCCGGGCTCGGGCCTGCGGGCATCGACCTGAATTTCGGCTGTCCGGCCAAGGTGGTCAACCGCCATGGCGGCGGCGCGGCATTGCTCGATGAGCCGGAGACGCTGTACCGCATCGTGTCGGCGGTGCGGCGGGCCGTACCGGCAGGGATGCCGGTCTCGGCCAAGATGCGGCTGGGCTTCCACGACGGCAGCCGTGCGGTGGAGTGCGCGCAGGCGCTTGCGCAGGGCGGTGCCTGCGAACTGGTGGTGCATGCGCGCACCAAGGCCGATGGCTACCGGCCCCCCGCCTACTGGGAGCGCATTGCCGAGATTGGTGCGGCGGTGGCGATTCCGCTGGTCGCCAACGGCGAGATATGGACCGTGGCCGATGCGCTGCGCTGCCGCGAGCAGTCCGGCTGCCACGCGCTGATGCTGGGCCGTGGCATGGTGGCCGATCCCGGTCTCGCGCGTGCCATTCGGGTGGCCGATGGAGACGGTGGCGCGGCCGCCCTGGACTGGGCCGAACTGCTGCCGATGCTGCTGCTGTTCTGGCGCATTGTGCACAGCCAGCTCGATGCCCGGCACCAGGCCGGCCGGCTGAAACAGTGGCTGAATCTCCTGCGGCGGCGTTTTCCGGAGGCGCAGGCGGCCTATCTGGCGCTGCGCACCGTCAATGACCCGGCGGAGATCGGGCAATGGCTGGCGCAGGCTGCTGCGGCAGGCCCGCCGGCCGGGGTTTCCGAGGCGGTGGAGTCGCTGCTCACCGCAGCCTGAAGCCCGCGCGCCAGCGGTACTTACAAACGTACAAAACGTAACGGCCACCGTCCTACAGGTGGCAGGGGTCCGGACCGACGGCCTGCGGCCAGCGGCCGTCCTACAGTGGAACCAGTTGGCTGCGATGCCGACTGTTCACCCACCCCGCTCCTCCCGGAGCACATTGAAGGACCATCACCATGACTATCAGCAAAACCTTGACCTCGACCGTTGCCGCCGCCGCGATCATCGGTGCCATCAGCGTGGCTTATGCGCAGACCAGCCAGGGCGACGCCAGCCCCGTGCAGCAGAACCAGACGCTGGAAAACAGCAATAGCACCAGCCAGGGCGGCATGTCCACCCCGTTGCCGTCGGACAGCAGCGTTCCCTCGTACCAGGGCGAGCGTCCTGCACAGGCTGACCGCAACTAATACGCTGTGCGCCACACCCTGTTGCGCGCTGGCCAGGCACATCCGCATGTGCCCGGCCAGCGCGCAACAGCCGTTGGGCTCGTGCTTTTTCGTCCACTGATTCCGATTCCGTACTCCCATGGACTCCGGTGATCCGCAGCCGCGCGCCGAAGACGCCATCCGGCATGCCGCGCCGGGGCCGCGCTCCGAGATCGTGGAGGGCGTGCAGCGGGGCGTGCTGATTGGCCTCGCCGTGGCAGTGCTCATCCTGCCACCGATGGGGCTCGGGTCTGTGGGTGCATCGGCCCATCGCCCGCCGCCGCAGGTTCAGCAGCAGGCCGTGCGTTTCGCCGATTTTGGCGACGCCAGCGCCTCGCCCGATGCGCAGTTCATTGCCCACTGGGTGGTCGATTCCCGCAACAATCAGAACCTGCCGTTCGTCATCGTCGACAAGAAGGATGCGCGCATCCATGTCTTCGAGCCCGGCGGGCGCCTGCGGGGCTCGTCGCCGGTGCTGCTGGGCTCCCGTGCGGGTGATGACGCGGTGGCCGGCATCGGCAGCAAGGCCATTGCCGATGTCCAGATCGAGGAGCGCACCACCCATGCCGGCCGCTTTCTGGCCGAACCCGGGCGCAACGCGCATGGCGAAGACGTGGTGTGGGTCGACTACGACGCCGCCGTATCCATGCACCGCGTGCGCGTGGTCGATCCCGCCGAGCGCCGCCTCGAGCGCCTGGCCAGCCCCACGCCGGACGACAACCGCATTTCGTACGGCTGCATCAATGTTCCGGTGGCGTTCTTCGAGCAGGTGCTGCGGCCGTCCTTCCACCAGACCTACGGGGTGGTGTACGTGCTGCCGGAATCCAGCCCCGTGGGCGCCGTTTTCCCTGCCTACGATGTGCGGGCGCGCAGCCTGTCTGCCGTGGCGCTGCGCTGATCACTTTTTCCTGTCTGTTGCGGCTGTTTTTTGTCTCAATCGTGCATTAGTTCACGAAAAAGTCCCGAAAAACCGCGAATGTAAGCAGTTTTTTCAACTGCAAGCACCTGCAAGACCGTAACATCGCTCCCATCCGCAGCCGGGCACCGTGTCCGGCTCTTTTTTGTGCCGGATTTGCCGGCCACACGGGTGGACTGCCATGGATGGTATTCGCTGCTTCGCGCTCGCGGCACTGGCCGCGTGTTGCGCCTGGTTGCCGGCGCAGGCCGGCACGCCGGCGCCACTGCGGCAGCAGGCCGATTTCGCCGGCCAGGCAGCGTCGCCCGACGCGCAATACGTCGCCCAATGGGCGCTCGACGCCGGCGACAACCGCCGGCTGCCGTTTGCCGTGGTGGACAAGCGCAACGCCCGCATCTTCGTGTTCGATTCCGACGGCCGGCTGCTGGCCAGCACGCCGGTCCTGCTGGGGCAGGCGCCTGGCGACCACGTGGCACCGGGTACCGCAGAGCGCCAGCCCACCGAACTCCGCCCCTTCGAGCGCACCACGCCGGCCGGCCGTTTTGTGTCCGAACCCGGCCACAACCTGAGCGGCGAAGACATCGTCTGGCTCGATTACGCGGCCAAGCTCGCGATCCACCGGGTCCGCCCCGACGGCAGCGCTGCGCAGCGCCTGCAGCGGCTCGCTTCGGCCACGCCGGACGACAACCGTGTTTCCCTGGGCTGCGTGGTGGTCCCGGTCGCGTTCTATGAGGATGTGGTGCGCCCCGTTCTCGGCAGGACGCGGGCGATGGTCTACGTGCTGCCCGAAACCCGCCCCGCCCGCGCGCTGTTCAACAACGGCACTGCGCAGCCCGCGCACTACGCACAACGCTGATATCCGTGGTGGCTGCAGGCCGGGCCGGCCTGTGGTACCGTGCGGCCCATCGAGTTTCTGGGCCCATTGGCATGAGCAGTCTGCAAGCGTATCCCGGTGTGCCCGCCCGCGAAAGCCTGGGCGCACTCACGCCCGAGCGTCTGCAGGGCCTGCGCCGCGGCCTGGAAAAAGAGAGCCTGCGGGTCCATGCCGATGGCACGCTGGCGCGCACGCCGCATCCTGCCGCGCTCGGCTCCGCGCTGACCCATCCGCACATCACCACCGACTTCAGCGAGTCGCAGCTCGAACTCATCACCGGCGTGCATGCCGGCGTGCAGGATTGCCTGGACGAGCTGACGCAGATCCACCGGTTCAGCTATTCCGCACTGGGCGACGAGCGGATGTGGGCTTCCAGCATGCCCTGCGTGCTGCCGGCCGACGACGGCATTCCCATCGGCCGCTACGGCAGCTCCAACGTCGGGCTGGCCAAGAGCGTCTACCGCACCGGGCTGGGCCACCGCTACGGCCGGCGCATGCAAACGATTTCGGGCATCCACTACAACTGGTCGATGCCCGGCGTTACCAACGACGGCTACTTTGGCCTGATCCGCAATTTCCGGCGCCATGCCTTTTTGCTGCTGTTCCTGTTTGGCGCCTCGCCCGCCGTGTGCAAGAGTTTCGTGGCCGGCCAGCCGCACCAGCTGCAGCCGCTGGGCGACCACACGCTCTATCTGCCGCATGCCACCTCGCTGCGCATGGGCCGGCTCGGCTACCAGAGCGACGCACAGGCTTCGCTCGCCGTCAGCTACAACAGCCTTGATGGCTATGGCGCTTCGCTGCAGGACGCGCTGACGCGGCCCTATCCGCCCTATGAGGCGATTGGCGTGCGCGATGCGGCGGGCCAGTACCGGCAGCTCGCCACCAGCCTGCTGCAGATCGAGAACGAGTTCTACGGCACCATCCGTCCGAAGCGCGTGATCTTCCCCGGCGAGCGGCCGCTGCATGCGCTGCGCGAGCGCGGGGTGGAGTACATCGAGGTGCGGCTGATGGATCTGGACCCCTTCGAGCCTGCCGGCATTGCCGCGCCGACCATGCATTTCCTCGATGTCTTCCTGCTGCATTGCCTGCTCACCGAAAGTCCGCTCGACTCGCCCCAGGACATTGCGGCGCTGGGCCGCAATCAGCACCGCACCGCCGCCCGGGGCCGTGAGCCCGGCCTGCAGCTGGAGCGGGGTGGCCGCGAGGTGCTGCTGACCGACTGGGGCAGCGAGCTGGTGGCGCAGTGCCGCCCGATCGCTGCCGCACTCGATGGTGTGCAGGGCACGGACGCGCACATGCAGGCCGTGCAATCGGCGGCCGATGCGCTGCGCAACCCCGCGCTGCTGCCGTCGGCCCGGGTGTTGCAGGCCATCCGCAGCGCGCATGACAATTCCTTCATCGCCTTTGGCCTTGCCCGTTCGGAGCAGGCCCGCCAGGTGCTGGCGCAGCCGCTCACCGGGCCGCTGCAGGCGCATTTCACCGCGCTGGCGGCGGAGTCGGTGGCGGGGCAGCATGCCATCGAGGCGGGGGACAGCCTGCCATTCGAGCACTACCGCCAGCAATACCTGTCGCCGGAGCGCCTGGGGCTGCCGCAGAGCCTGCCCCAGGCCGCCTGAGCCACCGGCCCGCACACGCGGCGCTGGTCCCCGGTAAAATCAGCAGACTGAACGACAGCGAGGCGAGGCCCGACCGTTCGGGGCGTGGCGTGTTCCCATGTGCCACCTGACCCCTGCCTGCCACCGGCCCGCCTTTGCAGCGACCGCCAGGGCATGCCGGGTACCCGCCGCACTGCAGCCACCTCGGACAGGTGGTGCAGATTCTGAGTTGATGGAGTCAAGGCAAGATGGCCAAGGAAGAACTGATCGAGATGCAGGGGCAAGTGCTGGAAGTGCTGCCCGATTCACGCTTTCGCGTGGTGCTCGAAAACGGGCACGAACTGATCGCCTACAGCGGCGGCAAGCTGCGCAAGAACCATATTCGCGTGATTGCGGGCGACAAGGTCTCGGTCGAGATGTCACCCTACGACCTGACCAAGGCCCGCATCATGTTCCGGCACATCGCAGGCCGCACCTCGTCGTACTGAGACCGGTCAGTCGCTGGCCGCTGCTGCGGCGCGGCGGATCGAGTCGCGGTCGCGGTGGTCTTTCTGCCTGCCCAGTTGGTGGTCCAGCAGGCGCCGTAGCTTGTCGGTCGCGCCGCGGAAAGCCTCGTCCTGCGTGGCGCCGTGGTGGCTGGTCGCCAGCGGCTGGTGGTGCGCCAGCCGTGCCTCCATGGTGCAGCGCTTGTCGCCGGCACCGGTTTTTTCTCCGTTCTCGTCGCTCAGGTGGACCTCGACCCGTGTGAGGTCCTGGCTGAAGTGCTGCAGCTTCTCCTCGAGCTCGGCGGTGGCCCAGCGTTCCAGTGCGTCCTTGTTGTCGATGCCGTTGCTGGTGTTGACGTGAATCTGCATGGTTCGGAATCCTCTTCTCTGTCTGCCGGCGCACGGGTTTGCGCCGTGTCAGTACCAGTGTGCCGCAGAAACCGGATGCCGGCTGTAGGACGGTTCCCGCAGCATGCGCCGCGCGGCGTGTTTCAGGAGAAGAGGGCGGAAAATCCGTCCCAGGGTTCGAACCGGCCATTGCGGTGCACCAGCCGGGTGGGCCCGGGCAGGACACGGCGGGCTACCGCATGCAGCGTATCGCCGGGGTAGCAGATGATGCGTTCGCCATCCAGATCCTGCGGCTCCGGCTCGATGGTTGGCGGTGGCACCGCGCGGGCCGCCTGCAGCACATCGGCCACCGAGTTGTGGCGGGCGAGTTGCACCAGGCTCATCAGCTGTGGCGGGGCCATGGGAAGCTGGCCGTCCCAGTAGCGCTGCAACGCGGCGCGGGGTGTCAGCCACAGGGTTTCGGTGGTTTCGTAGGCGTCGTGGCGGGCTTCCTGCCCTGGCGGCAGCGCAGCCACGAAGAAACGGGTGTCGAAGCGCTTGCCCATCGTGTGCGAGGGCATGCGCGGTGTGATCCAGCGCGTCCATGGCGCCAGTGCGCGGGTGTCGAGGACCAGGCCCAGCGTGTGCAGCAGCGCTGCGAAACCATGGCCTGCCTGCAGCAGCGTGGCCGCCTGTTCCCATACCGGCGCTGCGGCGGGCGCATGGCCGGGTGCCGCGGCGGTGGCCAGCAGCACGCCGCATTCCTCGAAGGCTTCACGGATCGCTGCCACATGCAGCGCACCGGCAGCCTGTGGGGTGAGCGCAGGCTCGTTCAGGGCGGTGTGCAGGGCTGCGGCGGGCTGGTCGAGCAGCGGGACCAGGGCACTGTCCGCCGCATCGACCTTGCCGCCGGCAAAGACCCAGGCGCCGCCCAGCACGGCAGACTGGCTGTGCCGGCGCAGCAGCAGCACCTCGAGCCCCGCTGCGCCGTCGCGCAGCAGGACCACGCTGGCCGCATCCAGCGGGGGCGTGGTGACAACGACCGAACTCAGTTCCATGCGATCCGGGCTCCGGAACCCGGATTGCGGGAGATTTTTGAGAAAAAAGTGCCGCTGGCCAGCGTGCAATATGGCTGTATTGCTATCAAAACAGGATTTTCTGGAAGATGGCGCGCGGCTGCTGGAGCGGTGCTCAGGCCTCGCCGCCGAAGGTCTTGACGAGGTTGGCCACGTACTTGTCGACCAGTTTCTCGAATTCGCTCTCGATCACCGGCGCCACCACCATCTTCATCAGGCCGGGCAGCGGCACGTCGACCGTGCCCGCGATGGACAGCTTCAGGCCGGTGGTTTTCTTGTTGTCGGTGATGGTCCAGTTGCCACCGACCTGCGCATTGCCAATGCCCTTGACCGGCGTCCACACCACCGTGCCCTTGGCCTTGCTGCTGGTGTACTTGGAGGCATAGACCGTCTGCAGGTTGACCTGCGCAGTGCCCACCTTTTCCATTTCCCATTGGTACACGCCGTCGCTCAGGTCGGTGAGCTTGGCCACCTTGGGGAAATGCGAGACCGACGCGGGCACGTCGCTCAACACCGCAAACACATCGGCCGCCTTGGCCTTCACTTCGAACTCGTAACCCAGGTCGATCTTGACGGTAATGGCCATGGCTGTCTCCCGTTGGATGCATGTTGTTGATGGGCGGATTGTGCCATCCGCCGGCCCCACGGCGCAGCGCCGGCGGGAAGCCGGCGCGTGCGGGGAGGGATGCCCCGGCGCAGGCCGGAGCAGGGGGATCAGGCCGCCTTGCGGGCGCGGGCCTTGCGGTAGGCGGTGCGCTTGGGAGCGGCTTCGGCCACACGGGCGCTTTCGCCGGCAATGCGGTTGGCCAGCAGGGCCGATTTCTGTTCGATCTTGCCGGCCAGGGTGCTCACGGCCACGGCGGCGGGCACAGCGGCCTGGGCCAGCGTGTCGAGTGCGGTAACGCCGGTTTTTTCCTGGAACAGGCTGGCATTGGCGGCGACCTGCGCCACACCCTTTTCAGCCAGGCGCACCACGTTGTTGACCACGGCGTCGGCGCCGTCGGCGGTCAGGGTGATGCCTTTGACGTAGTAGGAGCCAAACACCTTCTGTGCGGCCGATGCATTGCTGGCCACTTCGGCGGCGAGCTGCGCGCGCGACTGGTCCAGCGCACGTTCCCAGCGCTGTTCAACGAAACCCACCAGGCGCTCGCCGCCGCTGCGGTAGGCCTGGATGACGTTCTTGGCGGTGTTGCCGTAGGAACCGATCAGGTCGACGGTCACGGTAGACAGGGTGGTAGCGCTCATGGTGCAGGTCCTTTGCAGAAGTTGATGGGTCAGAAGTTGATGGGTCTATTCTTTCCCTTTGCGCTAGTGGGCGCGACCTAATAGGCCGTGTTTTCCTAGAGCCTCCTGCCTAGCCCCGCGCGGCAGCGTCCTACAGCGCATGCAGGCCCAGCAGGTACAATGCAGGCCAGCCAATCATCGGCACCCGCCCGGTTTTCACCCAGCCGGGCCTCCCCACGCAATCTCTGGCCCTCCGCGCGAGGACCATGCCGCCAGGTTTGCACGCACCGGCGCCCTGGCTTGCCGGCTCCCGTTTCCTGTTTCTGCCCGTGGCAGCGTTTCGCCCGCCATGGTCCGCGCCTTGCGGCGCCCCTGTTTTTCTGCATCTTTTTTGAACCACAACATCACCGTGGGCCGGTACCTGATTTCACCGCTGCCCAAACAACTCGCCTGTGGCGCCTGGACCAGTTCGGTCTCCATCCGCTCCGGCGCCGGCCGCTCCACGCATGACCGCGTGCTGCGCCTGACCCGCACCTTCCACGACAGCCCCAGCGCCACCGCCTATGCAGTGGCCGAAGGCCGCAACTATATCGGCCACCGCCATCCGGCCAACCACCCCGCCTGAGGAGAAAAACCATGGCCAAAGAAGAACTCATCGAAATGCGCGGCAAGGTCTCCGAAGTGCTGCCCGATTCGCGCTTCCGCGTCACGCTCGACAACGGGCATGTGCTGATCGCCTATACCGGCGGCAAGATGCGCAAGCACCACATCCGCATCCTCGCCGGCGACGCAGTGACGCTGGAACTCTCGCCCTATGACCTGACCAAGGGCCGCATCATGTTCCGCCACCTCGCCGGCCGTCCCGGCCCCGGCCCGCGCTGAGCCAATGCCTGCCGCGCTTGCCGCGCGGCTACTGGATCAGCAGCTGGCCGAACCAGCGCGCGCCCGTCGGGATGTCGCTGCGTTCGGCCTTGCCATAGGGCGGCACACCGGGCTGGGCCGGTGGCGCGCCGATGGCGTTCAGGTCAATCGCCTGCGGTGTGCCCACCAGGCCCTGCGGGGTGCGCGCCAGCTGGTAGTACACACCGTTCCACAGCTTCGCGCCGAAATCGGTGGGCTGCTTGTAGAAGAACAGCAATGCGTGCTCCAGCCACACCAGATCGCCCTCCACCACACTGGCCGGGTTGCGGTAGGGGTAGGGCACATGGCACAACACCTCGGTGCCGCCCGGCAGGCACTTGAACTCCCGCATCGACAGAAAGAAATCCTGCATCACCGCGGGGTTCATCGCCACGCGGAACGTGGTCTGCCCGCCCGCGGTGGTGAACTCCACCGTGCCGATGGCGGTGGCCTTGCCGTCGCGACCCACCAGGCTCAGGGTTTTGGTGCCCGCCAGCTCCCAGGCCTGGGCGGGCGAGCCCAGCGCCAGCGGAAGGGCGAGCAGCAGGCCGGCGAGCCGGCGCAGGAGGTACATGGACATGGTGTCTCCACGGCAGTGGTTGTGCACGTGACTGTGCCATGCGGTGCGGCCCGCAGGTGTTTTTCATGTGAAAACAGCGCATGGCCAGCGCCATTGCTGGATCATTTGCTATCCAATAGATAGTAAAAATCAGGCGCTGGCCCGCTACAGCGGCAGCACCGTGTCGCCGGGTTCGGCGGTGCAGCCCTCGGGCAGCAGGCCGGGGCCGCGCCGCACCACCACCTGCGTGGTGGTGTGGCACAGCTCGATGCGCTGTACCCCCGGCACCTGCGCGATGACCCAGCGCTCGATGGCCTGGGGCGTGGCCACGCGGTAGCGCATGGCCTGCACATCCTCGGGCGGATGGTCGTCGCTGTGCAGCCAGGGCACGAAGCCGGTGGCCAGCATCAGGAACGGGTTGCGCGTGGCGAATACCGTGGGCTCGAAGCCGGTCTGCAACAGCCAGCGCTGTGCGCGCACGCGCACCGGTTCCATGCCATCACCGGCCGGCGATGCGGTGGACCACAGCGTGGCCAGCAGCTCGGCCACCCACTGGTTGCAGTTCTGGTAGAGCGGGCTGAAGGGGTAGGCGTTGGCGCTGTAGGTGGCGCCCAGCAGCTGCAGCGCCTGCTGGTTGTCGCGCGCGGCCTGCGCCAGCGCCGTAGCCTGCGCGGGTGGCAGCAGCAGCAGCGACACATAGCCCAGCGACGGATCGCTGCCGCCCAGTACGAAGCCCGCCATGCCCTGGTCGAACAGCCGGGGTTTGCGTTCGTCGCAGGCGTAGTACAGCTGGCGGACCGACCAGGGGGTGTTGGGGCTGTGCTGCAGTGTGATGCCGGCATGCGAGTAGCGCACGCCGAACCGGTCCAGGTTGGTGCCGGAACGGGCGATCAGCGCGGCCGGCTGGCCTGCGGCTTCCAGCACCTCCTTGACCACCGCGCCAAAGCGCAGCAGCCGGTCCTGCTGGGCCGGCGTGAGGGTGGGGTCCTGGGTGCAGAACTGGAGCGCCCCGGCCTGCGCCGTGCCTGCGCCCAGCCAGAGCAGCGCGCAGGCCAGCAGCGCGCGCCGGCGCATGCGCGTCACGGGGTGGTGCCGTTCAGAGGCTGACCGGGTTGTTGCGCAGTTCCTGCAACCACGCATCGTTCAGCGCGAGGAAGAAGGCCTGCTGGGTCTGGCTGTTGGCGAACTCCACGCCGTAGGCGCGCTGGCGCACCGTGACGGTGTGTTCCGGTGCCAGGCCGCTGGCGTCGAAAGCCTGCTGCGGCAGGCGCAGCGTGATGCCGGCATCGGCAGCGGTGTTGCCCACCGGCTGCAGGCGCATCTGCACCTGGCCGGGCCGGTTCTCGGCGGCGGCCACTTCGATCAGCCGGTATTCGCCTTCGGCCACACCAGTGGCGCGCGACGAGCTGTTGCTGGAGCCCTGGACGGAATCGGAAAGGCTGCCCACCGATGCCGCGATGCTGTCGGATGCCGACGAGGTGGCGGTGGAGCTGGCCAGTGCCGGCAGCACGGCCGGGCCCAGCAGCAGGGCCGCAGCGGCCAGCGAGGTTGTCAGGTGCTTCATGGGGCGTCCTTGGGGGTGCGGGTGATGGGGGAATGATAGCGGGCTGGTGGCGGCGCCCGCACTGGCCCGGCAGGGGCCTTTTATTTGTTCTTCAGCTTGCCGCGTGGCATGACGGTGGTGACGGGCGGCGTGGGCCGGTCGGAGGTGACCGGCGGCTTCGGTGCCGAAGAATCCTTCTTGGGCTTTTTTTCCATCTTGTTGCTGCGCTGTTCGCCTTTGGCCATGGTGCCTCCTGAGGGTAGTAATGGTGTGAACGGGTACCGCGATGGTACGGGAGAAAACCGGCGCGCCGCGTGCCCGAATCAAGCCGCCCACGGCCATTGCCGGCTCAGCGCCTGCCAGGCCTGGGCGTCGGCCGGCGCCTGCGGGTCGGCCAGCAGGGTGGCGCCCTGCCGGCGCAGCCCGCTGTGCAGCACCAGCGGCACACCCGTGGCGGGGTGGGGCACGGTGAGCTGCCAGGCGTGGAGCCAGAGCCGCTGCTGGCCCAGGCGTGTGGCCCACCAGCGGTTGAGCGGGCCCTTGCCGTGGGTGGCGTCGCCAATGATCGGGTGGGCGATGTGTTTCAGGTGGCGGCGGATCTGGTGGCGCCTGCCGGTCTGCGGCCAGGCTTCGACCAGCGCAGCGCGCGTGGTGGGGAAACGGGCGTCGCTGGCCTCGGGCAGTTCCAGCCGGGCCAGGCAGGCGAAGCGGGTGCGGGCGTCCTGCGCGGGTGCTTCGGCGGGCGCGTCCTCGGGCTGCAGCGCATGGTCGACATCGCACTGCGCAGGCGGCCAGCCGCGCACCAGCGCCAGGTAGTGCTTGTGCACTGCGTGGGTTTCGAAGGCCTGCGCCAGCGCGCGGGCAGCGTCGCTGTGCAGCGCCAGCAGCAGCACGCCGCAGGTGCCCTTGTCGAGCCGGTGCACCGGATAGACCCACCGGCCCAGCTGGTTGCGCAGGGCCTGCACCACGAAGCGGGTTTCGCCCGCGTCGAGGCCGGTGCGGTGCACCAGCCAGCCGGCGGGCTTGTAGATGGCGACGACGTCGTCGTCGCGCCAGAGAATGTGCAGCGGGGGCATGGGGCAGCAGGAGGGTCGCACAGGGCGGCGGGGCTGCCGATTGTGGATCAAATCAGGCCGCTGGCCAGCGGGAATGCTGCTCTGCAAGCTATGAAAAAAGGAGCGTAGTGCAGGGGTGTGTTGCCGATGGGCCGGCTCCGCCATCCGGGTGCCTGCCAAATGGGCAGCCTTGGGAAAGCCAGCACTGGCGTGGGTTTTCCGGGTTGTGCAATGGGTTCTCCACAGGGCCATGCACAGTGGCTGGGCACAACTGCACAGGCTGCCGCGCAGCGGCGCGCCGGTGGACCGAACTGCCTGAAAAAAACGGCGCGTGGCCGATTTCTCCGCCGCAAATGTGCTATGAAAACCGCAGCGAACCGGGCTGTTTCACCCCCGAAGGTGCTGCTGCCCAGCAAACAGGCAGCGCCTGCCAGCCCAATGCCGGCGCGGGTTTTGCGGGTTGTTCCGGGTGTTTTCCACAGGGGAGTGCACAGTCGGTGGGGGTAAGTGGTGCGGGCCTCGCGCGCGGGCATTGCCGCGCGAGGCCCGGTACCTGGTCAGTGGTTGAGTACCAGCTGCGCGATCAGTCCGGTGGCGATGGCAATCAGCGCGTAGTCCGCACCCACCTGCACCCACTGCTGGCCACGCGGGGGCGCAGAGAGGCGGTGGGCGCGCCAGTCATTGACGACGTATTGGCGGCTGCGGTATTCCCGGGGGATGTAGCCCCCGCGGTGGAACTGCGGGCCGCGTGCGCCGAAGTGGCGGTCGTTGCGCGCGTTGCGGTGGTCGAACCGGGAGGCGCTGCGGTCGTCGTTGCGGTTGAACCGGCGGTCCTGGTGGTCATGGCGCCCGTTCCACTCCTGTGGTCCGCCCCGCTGTTCGTAGCGCTGCGGGTTGTCGCCCGGGCCGCGGCGGTCGTAGCCCTGGGCATACGACAGCGAGGCAAAGCCCATGGATGCGGCGGCGATGGCACAGACGATGGCGGTAGATTTCATGGTGAACTCCCTGGGTTGGTGAGCCTTCATCATGGGCGCCGTCCATGTCGCTGCCGCAAGCGGCGGACGTTGATTTGTAAAGCTGCGTGTCCAGGTGTGCGGCCTATGCCGGCACGGGCAGGATGCTGCCTTCGCGCAAGTGGCGGTTGTAGTCGTCGCGCGGAATGGAGGCCGAGCCTGCGCTGCCGTCGCTGGATGTCCAGCCCAGCGTCACGCTGTCGGCGGCCATGTCGATCTCGACCGGGCCGTTGGGCACCGGCATCAACACACCGTCGCCCACGCGAAAACAGACTTTGCCGCGAATGAGGCCTTGTTGGGTCATGACATGCTCCTGGATATGGTTTCGGATATCCCATTGAAGCGTCCCATCGCCATGCGGGTTGTCAGCCAAATACCCGGCCGCATGCCGGCCGGCGGCTTGATCTGCCGCCACATGCCGCGCATCGCGTGAAATAGCGCCACGGCCCTGCCGGAAAGTGCAAGAATCTTTGCGTGCCCCGCTGCCACGCCCTCGCGCCGTGGTGGCAAACGGGTTGTCCATTCACAGGAGATATGCCATGCAAACCACCACTTTGTCCCTTCCGCTGCACGGCGTGACCCGTGCCAGACCCTGGCTCCATGCCCGCCTGAAGGCCGTGCTGTCGCTGGCGCTCGGGGCCCTGCTGCTGGCGGCCACGCCCGCCTTTGCCGCCGACGACGCCAAGCCCGCCGACAAGGACACCTACGACCAGGAATCCATCCTCAAGGACGCGACCGAATTCTTTGGCTCCACCACCGAGGGCCTGGCCAAGGTGATCGAGAAGGCCTTCAAGGAGCACGGCCGGCCCACCGGCTACATCAAGGGCGAGGAAGCCAGCGGCGCACTCACCGTGGGCCTGCGCTATGGCGACGGCACGCTCAAGCTCAAGAACGGCACCAGCCGCAAGGTGTTCTGGCAGGGCCCTTCCATCGGTTTCGATGCGGGCGCCAACGCCTCCAAGGTGTTCGTGCTGGTGTACCACCTGAACAATGCCGAGCAGATTTTCAAGCGCTACCCCTCGGTGGACGGCAGTTTCTACTACGTGGGTGGCGTGGGCATCAACTACCAGCAGCGTGACAAGGTGATCCTGGCGCCCATCCGCCTGGGGGTGGGCCTGCGGGCCGGGGCCAGCATCGGCTACCTGAACTACACCCGCGCCAAGACCCTGAACCCGTTTTGAGCACCGGCACACTCCCGCCGCCCCGCATGCGCGTCGCGGTGATGGGCGCTGGCGCCGTGGGCTGCTACTACGGCGGCATGCTGGCCCGCGCAGGGCACGAGGTGGTTCTGATCGGCCGGCCGCAGCATGTGGAGGCGGTGCAGCGCGATGGCCTGCGGCTGCAGGCGCAAACTTTTGACGAGCACCTGCGTATGGCCGCCAGCACCGAAGCCAGTGCCGTGCAGGGTGCGGGGCTGGTGCTGTTCTGCGTGAAATCCACCGACACCGAGGCCGCGGGCACCCAGCTGCTGCCGCATCTGGCGCCGGGCGCCCTGGTGCTCACGCTGCAGAACGGCGTGGACAACGCCGAGCGCCTGCGCACCGTGGTCACCACCCACGCGGTGGCCGCTGCGGTGGTGTACGTGGCAACCGAGATGGCCGGCCCCGGCCATGTGCGCCACCACGGGCGGGGCGAGCTGGTGATCGAGCCCTCCCACGCCAGCGCAGAGGCCGCGCGCCAGCTCATTGCCGCCGGTGTGCCCACCGAGATTTCCGACAACGTGCGGGGTGCGCTGTGGGTCAAGCTCATTCTCAATTGCGCGTACAACGCGCTTTCGGCCATTGCGCAGATTCCGTATGGCCGGCTGGTGCTGGCCCCGGGGGTGAAGGACACCATGCGCGACGTGGTGGCCGAATGCCGCGCCGTGGCGCAGGCCGATGGCGTGGTGCTGCCCGGTGACGTGGATGCCGCTGTGCGCCGCATCGCCGAGACCATGCCCCAGCAGTATTCCTCCACCGCGCAGGATGTGGCGCGCGGCAAGCCCAGCGAGATCGACCACCTCAACGGCTACGTGGTGCGGCGCGGCGCGGCGCTGGGCGTGGCCACGCCGGCCAACCGGGTGCTGCACACGCTGGTGAAGCTGGTGGAGGCGGGCAGGGCAGCACGACCCTAGCGCCGCGGTTCACTGCGCGGGCGGCGGGCTGCTGCGGGGCACGAAGCCGATCACCAGGCCATCCTGCGTGACGGTGATGGTGTCCGGCTGCAGGCCCATGCCGTCGGCCAGCGCCAGATCCTGCGGGCGCAGTCGGTGCAGCACCACTTCCGACAGGGTGTCGCGCGTCAGGCTGGCGAGGTAGCTCTGCAGCAGATCGCTGGTGCCGGCACCCAGGCCTTCCAGCCGCAGCGCGCGCACCTTCAGCTGGTGGGCGCGGACGGTCTGGTCGCGGGGCTCGTAGCGCAGCGCAAAGTCGATGTCGAACGTGCCGGGGTGGCTGCGCCGCAGCGCCGGCCCGGCGGCTTCGATGGCCACTACCGCCCCCAGCCGGTTCTGCGCGGGCAGCAGCCGCAGCTGCGGCGATTTCACCTCCAGCTCCACCATCCCGGCCACCTGGTAGTGCCGGGGGAAGCGCTGGGCCACCGCCTCCTGCAGTTGCGCGGCGGGCACGGTGTAGCTGGGCTTGCCCTGCGCCACTGCGCAGGCCATGCCGGTGAGCAGGAGCGCGGGCAGCAACAGCCGGCGCAGCAGATGGAATGGAGAGGGCATGGCGCTACTGTAGGGGGCTGCGGTAAAGCCCCAGTGTGCGCCCCGCGCGGCCCTGCGGAAAATCAGGTATCGTCGCGGCCACATGCAGGACACCATCCTTTCCATCACTGGCCTTTCCAAAACCTACGCCTCGGGGTTCAGCGCGCTGCAAAACGTGGACCTGCAGATCCGGCGCGGCGAAATCTTCGCGCTGCTCGGCCCCAACGGCGCCGGCAAGACCACGCTGATCAGCATCGTGTGTGGCATCGTCAATGCCAGTAGCGGCAAGGTCACGGTGGACGGCCACGACATCGCCACCGATTACCGGGCTGCCCGCGCGCTGATTGGCCTGGTGCCGCAGGAGCTCACCACCGAAGCCTTCGAGACCGTGTGGAACACCGTGAGCTTCAGCCGTGGCCTGTTCGGCAAACCGGCCGATCCGGCGCACATCGAGAAGGTGCTGCGCTCGCTTGCGCTGTGGGACAAGAAAAACAATGCCATCCGCACGCTCTCGGGTGGCATGAAGCGGCGCCTGCTGATTGCCAAGGCGCTGTCGCACGAGCCGCGCGTGCTGTTCCTCGACGAGCCCACCGCGGGGGTGGATGTGACGCTGCGCCAGGGTATGTGGGAACTGGTGCGCGAGCTGCGTGACACCGGCGTGACCATCATCCTCACCACCCACTACATCGACGAAGCCGAGGAAATGGCCGACCGCATTGGCGTCATCCGCAAGGGCGAGATCATCCTCGTGGAGAACAAGGTGGAGCTGATGCACAAGCTCGGCAAGAAGCAGCTCACGCTGCAACTGGCACAACCGCTGGAGCAGCTGCCGCCCGCGCTGGCGGCGCTGCCCCTGGTGCTGGCCGGCGGCGGCACCGAACTCACCTACACCTATGACGCGCAGGGCGAGCAGTCGGGCATTGCCGCGCTGCTGCAGGCGCTGGACGAAGCGGGCATTGCCTTCAAGGACCTGAAGACCAGCCAGAGCTCGCTCGAAGACATCTTCGTCAGCCTGACCACCGAACAGGAAGCACGATGATGAATTTCCACGCCATCCGCGCGATCTACCTCTTCGAGATGGCGCGCACCTTCCGCACGCTGCTGCAGAGCATCGTGTCGCCGGTGGTGTCCACCGCGCTGTACTTTGTGGTGTTTGGCTCGGCCATCGGCTCGCGCATTCCGGAGGTGGGCGGTGTGAGCTACGGCGCCTTCATCGTGCCGGGGCTGATGATGCTGTCGATCCTGACGCAGAGCATCAGCAACG
>DASWYJ010000217.1:0-5988 GCA_036405035.1 Burkholderiaceae bacterium | reverse complement strand
CATGCCAACTGCTCCAGCAAGGCAGTGGGCACGTCGATCTCGATGTCGAGCAGCATTTGCGCAAAGGCCTTGCCCTGCGGGTCGTAGCGCAAGGATGCAATACCACCACCACCGAGGGCGTTTTCCATGGTGAAGTTCAGCGCGTTGAAGCCTGGCAATGCATAACGGGTGACCTGGCCTTGCACCACGTGGGAAAAGTAGCAGCGCACCACGTCCGCGGTGAGCTGCTGCTGTAACACGGGGTACAGCGCGGGTGAACGGGCAATGATGCCGATGTTGGAGGTGTCGCCCTTGTCGCCACTGCGGCCATGGGCGATGCGCAGCAAGGGAACGGTTTGGTATGTGCCATGCAGCGGGGTGGTGACCGCCCCGGTCCCCGAGGCACTGGCGGTCGTTGGGGCGCTACGGTCGTGCACTTCCTCGAATGGCAATGCCACCCCATCCAGCGTGACCGCAGCTTTTATTTCCGCACGGTCCACCAGAAAAGAAAACAGCCGTACCACCGGGGAGGGCGAGGGCCTGCCCGCCGCAAAACCTGTGATGCCCTGGGCCATGGCGGTGGCCGACGGCGCAATCTCACGGGTCAGCAGCTCCAGTGCCTCGCGAGAGGGATGTTTGGCTGCCAGCTTGAGCACCACTTCGCGGGTGGTGCCGGTGCGCGCATGGGGGCCATAGGTGCTTTCTGCGCCCAGCACTTCCAGGCTGGTTTCACTGTAGCCAGCCCAGCCACGCTCTGCAAACATGCGCTGGCTGCGCTGCAGAATGGATTCGCCTACACGCTGTGCCTTGCGCGCCGCATCACGGCCACCGATCATCAGCGTGCTCACCACCCGCCAGCCTTCGGCATAGGTTGCACTGACCTTGTAGCTGGAAGGCGCAGCGCGGCCTCTTGCGCCGCTGACCCTCACCCGGTGCTCGCCGTCCTGCGCCAGGTGCACCGCACGGAAATCGCAGGTCACGTCTGGCAGCAGGTAGGCCGCAGGGTCACCGATTTCATAGACGATCTGCTCGGCCACGCTGCCAGGCTCGATCAGGCCGCCGGTGCCGGGCGGCTTGGTCACCACAAAACTCTGCCCGGAAGATTCGCACTCGGCAATCGGAAAACCCATGTCGTCCCAGCCCGGCACGCGTTCCCAGTCGGTGTACAGGCCACCGGTGCACTGCGCGCCGCACTCGATCACATGGCCAGCCAGGCTGCCGGTGGCCAGCTTGTCCCAATCGGTCCAGGACCAGCCGAACGCATGCACCAGCGGGCCCAGCGTGACGGCGCTGTCTACCGCCCGGCCGGTGATGACGATGTCGGCACCGGCATCGAGCGCGGCGGCGATGGGCTGGGCACCGAGGTAGGCATTGACGCTCAGGAACTTGGCCGGCATGGCCGCACCGCTGAACATCTCGCGCGTGTCTGCGGCGCGGAGTTCGTCGGCGCGGGCGGAAAGGTCGTCGCCTTCCACAATCGCGATTTTCAGGTCGATGCCCTGCGCGGCAAGCTGCTGTGCCAGCGCGTCACGGCAGGCGCGCGGGTTGACGCCGCCGGCGTTGGACACCACGCGTATGCCCTTTGACTTGAGCTGTGGGGCCAGTGCCGCCACGATGCGCACGAAGTCCGGTGCGTAGCCGGCATCGGGTGATTTGGCACGGGCCCGCGCCAGCAGCGACATGGTGATTTCGGCCAGAAAATCGAACACCAGATAGTCGATGTTGCCGTGCGCAACCAATTGGGTGGCACCTGCCTCGGAATCACCCCAGAAGCCGGTGGCGCAGCCGATCCGCAGGGGCTGGGTACGGTATTGTTTTTTTTGTTGCATGGTGGGTTCAGGAAACGAAACGGATGTGCGCAGGGCTAGCGTCCCGGCCAGACAGGTGCGCGCCGCTCGGCGAAGGCTTTCATGCCTTCCCGGGTGTCTTCGCTCTGCGACAGGATGGGCAGCACGGCCTGGGTGAGGTTCAGCGCGTCCGAGAAGGAGAGGTCGGTCACGGCGGAAATGGCGCGCCGGCCAATGCGCAGGGCCACGGGGGAGTTGGCCGCCAATTTTTCCACCATGGCGTCCACCGCCGCGTCGAGCTCGCTGGCGGGCACCACCTGGTTCACGATGTCGAATTGCTGGGCTTGCGCAGCAGAAAACCGGTGCGCAAAAAAGCACATTTCCATCAGCTTGCGGCGTGGAATGACCCGCATCAGCACCGGCAGAATCATCATCGGAAACACACCGACCCGGGCCTCGGTGGTGCCGAATTTCGCACTGTCCACCGCGACCGCGAAATCGCAGGCGCAGACCAGTCCGAGACCGCCACCGAACGCACCGCCGTTGACGCGGGCGATGATGGGCAGGTTGCAGCGGTCAATCGCCCGGAACATCTCGGCAATGGGGTTGTCGAATCGGCCAGGCTCCAGTGCAAACGGAGAACCGTCGGCAGTGGGTTTGAGTTTGCCGCCGGCACAGAAGGTTTGCTCTCCCGCGCCCGTCAGGACCACGGCGCGCACGCCTTCCATGGCTTCTGCCTGGCGCAGCGCCAACACCAGTTCTTCCATCACCCGGTCGGTCATGGTGTTGTGCTCGGAGGCGCGGTTGATGGTGATGTGGCACGCCGCGCCGCGCCGCTCCACCAGCAATTGGGAGAATTCGGGGCTTGCTGTCATGTGGAGGCGTCCAGGGGCGCTGCGCCATCCGCAAACGTGGCGGGCGGCTGGTACTGCGGAAAACCGTTGTAGGGGAAACTGCGTTCTGCCGGCTGCAGGTTCCAGGTATGCCGTGCATTCGGTACCCCGCCATCGACGCGGATAACGGTGCCACTGATGAATCCCGCAGCGGGCGACAGCAGATAAACCGCCGCAGACGACAACTCGGCCTCGGTGCCAAAACGCTGCAATGGCACCTTGCTGCGCAGGCCACGCAGCAGGCTGCGGTAGGTCTCGTCGTAGGTGTCGATGCCCTGCGACGCGATCCACCCCGGCGCCACCGCATTGACACGCACCCCGGCATACCCCCATTCGCAGGCGGCGCTTTCGGTCAGTGTCAGAACACCACCGCGGGCCGCACCCGAGTGGCCCATGCCCGGCAGCCCACCCCAGATGTCGGCCAGCATGTTCACGATGGAGCCACCGTGCTGCTCCATGGATTGCACAAAACATTCGCGTGAAAAAAGAAAGGTGCCATGCAGGTTGTTGCGCACCACCGCATCCCAGCCCTTGAGCGAAATGTCGCGCAGCCTGGCCGGAAACTGCCCGCCCGCGCAGTTGAACAGGCCGTTGATCTGGCCATGCCGCTGCACGATGCCGGCCACACAGGATTTGACGGCATCTTCATCGCGGATGTCGCAGGCATGTGTGCTGACATCGCCTGCGCGCTCGGGGTAGATGGCGGCTATTTCTGCCGCCACGGCCTCGAGCTTGGCTGATTGCCGGCCCACCAGGGCCACCTGCGCACCCAGGCTGGCCAGTTCGTGTGCAGTGCAGCGCCCCAGGCCGCTGCCACCGCCTGTAACGGCGACGGTCTGGCCATCGAACAGGCCGCTGCGAAAGGCAGACTGGTAACGCGACAAATTGGCGGGGGCAGGGGAAGGCAGGCTCATGGCGGCAATGGGTATCAGTACGCGACGAAATCGGTCAGGGCTTTCACGGTGCCACTCTTCGGATCGGTCTGGAACAGCTTGATTGGCAGCGTGGCCTGGCCTTTGGGATTGTCGAACGACACCGGGCCACTCAGGCCGCCGGTGGAGAAGTTGTTCAGTTTGCTTAGCTCACTGATCACGCAGACCCGGGTCACGTTGGCACCGCAGCGGCGTACGCCTTCGGCAAATACCTTGGTGCCGACGTAGCCACTGACGGTATAGCGGTTGAAGTTGGCGTAGTCGTCGGCGCTGAGGTACTTTTTGGCGGTTTCCATCAGGGCCAGGCCGGCCGGGTCGTAGTTCGAGGCGTAGTAGTCGGGAATGAGGTACTGGTATTCCGAGGCGGCGGCCAGCTTCACCGCTGCCGGCAACTGCCCCGCCCACAGGGTGCCCAGTGTCACGTCCATGTTCAGGCGGCGGAATTCCGACATGATGGCTGCCGATTCGGTGGTCAACGTGCCCAGGTAGACGGCATTGGCGCCCTTGTCCTTGAGCGTCAGCACCTCGGCTGAAAAGTCCTTGGCGCCGCGCTTGAAGGGAATCTCGGCCACGCTGCTCAGGCCAAACTCCTTGACCGCCTTGGTGTAACCGGCAAACAGCGCCTTGCCGAAGTCATCATCCTGGTACAGGATGCCGAACTTGCCGCCTTTCTTCCCCATCTTCTCGACCATGTAGCGCACCGGCACATAACCGGCGTATTCGTAGTCAGGCCCGATCATGAAGACGTTGGCGCGGCGTGGATTGACCACCGCCGGGTTCGGCGCCATGTGCACGATGGTGGGAATCTTGGCTTCCTCGATGGTGGGCAGCATGGCCACCATGTGTGAGCTGCCGGTGGTCCCGGTCAGTCCAAACACCTTGTCGGAGTCGATCAGTTTCTTGACGGCAGAAACCGAGCGTGCCGGCACGTAACCGTCGTCTTCGTAGATGGCGCGCAGCTTGCGGCCATTGATGCCGCCAGCCGCATTGATTTCCGCGATGGCGAGCTTGGAGCCCGCTGCGCCGGCTTTGCCGATCAACGAGGCGGGGCCCGACATGGGTTGCACTTCACCGATCAGGATTTCGGTCGCGGTGACGCCCACATCCTGGGCGCTGGCGGCCATGGCGGTTGCCGCTGCGAGCGTGATGGCGGACCAGCGGGCGAAATGGCGAAAAGCCTGTTGTATGCGCATGATGCTTTGTCTCCTCTGAAGAACGCTGGTGCCGGGGGATTCCGGAGCCATGCGAATTGGTACAACCCGGTTCATTGCGACAGCGGCCAATGAACCCAGAAACGCTTGGCCTTGCGCCAGATACCCGCCAGGCCCTCCGGCTCCAGCCGCAGGAAGAGCAGAATGACGATGCCGTACAGCAGGCCCTTGACTTCGTAGATGCGGTCGGCCATCAGGGTCTTGAAGTTGTCGCCGGCCAGCACAAACCCGACCGTCAGCAGTTCGGGCAGCAGCACGATCAGCGCGGTGCCCAGAATGGCGCCGTGGATGCGGCCCATGCCACCCACGATCACCATGGCCAGCGCCTCGATGCTGATGAGCACGCTGAAGGTGTCGACATTGATATAGCGGGTCTGCAGCGCCACCATGGCACCTGCCACGCCGGTGTAGAACGCACTGACCATGAAGGCCAGCAGCTTGAAACGCACCAGGTTGATGCCCATGGCGCGGGCGGCAATGTCGTGGTCACGCAGTGCCAGCCAGGCCCGGCCAATGCGCGATCGCATCAGGTTCAATGTGATGAGTACAAACAGCACCAGCAGCACCAGCGCCGCGTAGTAAAACCGCGTGTCGCTCTTGAAGGAGAAGCCGAAGATGGCCAGCGCATCCACCGGCATGCCTTCGGAGCCGCGCGTGATGCCCTCGGCAAACAGCACGATGTGGCGCACGATGAAGGTGAAGGCCAGCGTGGTGATAGCCAGGTACAGGCCCTTGAGCCGCAGCGAAGGGATGCCCACCACCAGGCTGGCAACTGCTGCCACCCCCCCCGACACAAAGATCGCCAGCAGGGTCGGCAGCTTGTAGTCGGTGGTCAGGATGGCCTGGGCATAGGCGCCAATCAGCAGAAACCCGGCATGGCCAAGCGATATCTGGCCGGCCACACCCGACAGCAGATTCAGACCCAGGATGCCGATGGACGTGATGAAGATGATCGTCAGGATATTGAGCCCATGGGCGCCAAACCAGGCCGGCATCAGCGTCAGCAGCACCAGCCCGGCGGCGGCCCACAGCCACGGGGCCGGCTGGTTGGACAGCGCCACCAGCCCGGCGTAAGAGGTTTGGTAGGTACGGCTTTGCATCAGACACGCTCGATTTCACGTTGGCCGAACAGGCCATAGGGTTTGACCATCAGCACCACGATGATCAGCACAAAGCCGGCGATTTC
>DASWYJ010000216.1:0-10152 GCA_036405035.1 Burkholderiaceae bacterium | reverse complement strand
TGCGGCCACGGGGGCTGCATCCAACGGGGAATGAAAGACGGCACTGACCATGGTGTTCTCCTGTGCAGGGCTTGCTTGCGGGGTGGCCGGACGGGCGCTGGGGCAGGGTTGCCGTCAGGCCTTGATCTTGAAACCGTCGGCGTACTTCTTCGGGTCCTTGCCATCCCAGACCACGCCGTCAATGAGCTTGCTGGTGCGCAGCGGGTCCTTCGGCACGCTGATGTTCATGGCCGATGCGGCCTGCTTGTACAGGTCGATCTGGTTGACCTGCTTGGCCACGGCCAGGTAGTCCGGGTGCTCCTTCAGCAGGCCCCAGCGCTTGTGCTGCGTGAGGAACCACATGCCGTCGGAGAGGTAGGGGAAGTTCACCGTACCGTCGTTGAAGAACTTCATGTGGTTGGGGTCGTCCCAGGTCTTGCCCAGGCCGTTCTGGTAGCGGCCCAGGATGCGCTGGTTGATGGCATCGACGCTGGTGTTGATGTAGCTCTTCTCCGCGACGGTTTCGGCCATCTTCATCTTGTTCTGCAGGCCGGCGTCGATCCACCGGCTTGCCTCCAGCACGGCCATCATCACGGCGCGGCAGGTGTTGGGGTATTTCTTGACGAAGTCGCCCGTGGTGCCCAGCACCTTCTCCGGGTGGTCCTTCCAGATGTCCTGCGTGGTGGTGGCGGTCACCCCGATGCCGTCCATGATGGCGCGGTGGTTCCAGGGCTCGCCCACGCAGAAGCCGTCCATGTTGCCGACGCGCATGTTGGCCACCATCTGCGGCGGCGGCACCGTGATCAGCTTGGCGCCCGCAACCGGGTTGATGCCGGCCGCAGCCAGCCAGTAGTGCATCCACATGGCGTGGGTGCCGGTGGGGACGGTGCCGGCGAAGGTGTATTCACGCGGGTTCGCGGCCATGATCTTGGCCAGCGACGGGCCGTCCACGGCGCCCTTGTCGGCCAGCGTTTTCGAGAGCGTGATGGCCTGGCCGTTGTTGTTGAGCGCCATCAGGATGGCCATGTCCTTCTTGGGGCCGGCGGTGCCCAGGTGCACACCGTAGATCAGGCCGTAGAGCACGTGCGACATGTCGAGTTCGCCGTTGACCAGCTTGTCGCGCACACCGGCCCAGGAGGCCTCCTTGCTCAGCGTGATCTTGACGCCGTATTTCTTGTCGAAGCCCAGCACCGAGGCCATCACCACGCTGGCGCAGTCGGTCAGCGGAATGAAGCCGATCTTGACTTCTTCCTTCTCCGGCTTGTCGGAGCCGGCGGCATACACCGCGGCGCGCAGCGCGGGGTTGATGCCCACGGCGCCCACGGCGGCGGCCTGCAGGACGGTGCGGCGGCTGAGTTTGTGTTGCAAGAGATCGGTCATGGGTACTCCACAGATTGCAAAGAAAGGAATCGCAAAAACAAAAAAGGCGTCCTTGCCGCGCAGGCAGCGTTGGAAACGCATGCATACGGGAAGGGACGCCTTTGTCCGGTTTCAGCCAGGCCATCCCGCCGTTGGGCGGCCTGTCTGAAGACTTGTTCAGTCTTGCAAGGGGTAATGCAATCGCTGTGCCAGCTTTTGCAGGCCCCTGGATGCTATGAATTGGTGAGCAATATCACGAGAAAACACAATGGACAGGGCCCGATAAACCATGAAAACCGGGCCTGGGGCGGAGGCCGTGCACCGCTTTTGTGCAATGCACCAAATTAGCCGAGCAGATCGGCCATGTCGAGCATGCGCTGCGCGACTTCGTGCAGTTTCAGGCCCTGGTTCATCGCCGCCTTGCGCAGCTTCTCAAAGGCGGCCTGTTCGCTGAGGTTCTGGCGCTGCATCAGCAGGCCCTTGGCCCGGTCGATGACCTTGCGGCCCGACAGCTCCGATTTGGCGTCGGCCAGTTCCCGGCGCAGCCCCTGCTCGTGGTGGAAGCGGGCCATGGCCACGTCCAGGATGGGGCGGATGCGTTCGGTCGACAGGCCGGCCACCACATAGGCCGATACGCCGGCGGCCACGGCGTCGCGGGCCAGCGAGGTGTCGTTGTCGTTGGTGAACATCACGATGGGCCGGCGTTCGTCGCGGGTGGCCACCACCACATGCTCCAGCGCGTCGCGCGCAGCGCTTTCGGCATCGACGATCACCATGTCGGGCTGCAGCTGGCTCAGCCGTTCGGTGAGGAAGGTGTCGGCCGGCAGGATGGCGATGAGGTTGAAGCCGCCTTCGAGCAGGCCGATGCGCAGGCTGCGCGAGCGTTCGGCCTGGGCCACCGCATGGTCGTCGTCCGGGTCGGCCACCACCAGATCGGGGGCCACCACCACAATGCGCAAAGCTTCCTTCATGGGCTTTTCCGGCGCAAGAATCGCGCCAATGCCGGCGGTTCTGCCGGGTCGCGCAGGCCCGCTCCCCTACACTCGGCAGTCTATGCAAACCCCGTTTCTGGTGCTGGGCATCGAATCATCGTGTGACGAGACCGGCGTGGCGCTGGTACAGGCGCAGCCGCAGGGCGTGCCGGTGCTGCGCGCGCATGCCCTGCACAGCCAGATTGCCATGCACCAGGCCTATGGCGGCGTGGTGCCCGAGCTGGCCAGCCGCGACCATATCCGCCGCGTCCTGCCACTCACCCGCGAGGTGCTGGCCAATGCCGGCCATACGCTGGCCGAGGTGCACGTGGTGGCCTACACCCGGGGGCCTGGCCTGGCGGGTGCGCTGCTGGTGGGCGCCGGCGTGGCCTGCGCGCTCGGCGCGGCACTGGATGTGCCGGTGCTCGGGGTGCACCACCTGGAAGGGCATCTGCTGTCGCCTTTCCTCAGCGAAGACCCGCCGGAGTTTCCCTTTGTGGCGCTGCTGGTGTCCGGTGGGCATACGCAGCTGATGCGGGTCGACGCGGTGGGCCGCTACCAGCTGCTCGGGGAAACCATCGACGACGCCGCCGGCGAGGCGTTCGACAAATCCGCCAAGCTGATGGGGCTGGGCTACCCCGGTGGGCCGGCTTTGTCCAAACTGGCGCAGCAGGGCGATGCCACGGCCTTCAAGCTGCCGCGGCCGCTGCTGCACAGCGGCAACCTCGATTTCTCTTTTGCGGGGCTGAAAACCGCGGTGCTGACGCAGGCCAGAAAACTCGGAGCCGAGCTCGACGCCCGCAAGGCCGACCTGGCCGCATCGACCGAGGCGGCGATTGTGGAGGTGCTGGTGAAGAAGTCGCTCGCAGCGCTGCGCGAAACCGGCCTGCAGCGGCTGGTGGTGGCCGGCGGCGTGGGGGCCAACCGGCTGCTGCGGGAGCAACTGAATGCCGCCTGCGCCCGGCAGCGGGTGCGGGTGCATTACCCGGAATTGCACCTGTGCACCGACAACGGCGCCATGATCGCCATGGCCGCCGCCATGCGGCTGCAGGCTGGCGCCCAGCAGGCCAACCGCGACTACGCCTTCGACGTCAAGCCGCGCTGGCCGCTGGATGCGCTGGCCAGCGGCATCTGAGCCGGAAAATCAGCATCAAATTGGCTTCTGGCCAGCGTCATTGCTGGTGAATAAGCTACTTAATTGATAGTGAGCGAGGTCACGTTGCTGACCGGCACTTTCTTTCCCAGCGTCAGCGTCAGCACACCATCCTCCAGCTTGGCTTGGCTGGCGGCGGCGTCGATGTCCTGCGGCAGCTCGTAGGTGGCCTTGAAGGCGCGGGGGGCATCGGCAACGGTTTCGATGCGGACCTGGTTGCCCTCGATGCCAATCTGCAGCTGGGCCTTGGACACGCCGGGCAGGTCCAGCGCCAGGGTGTAGCTGGTGTCGTTCTGGGTGAATTCGGCGGACCGGCGCACGCTGGAGGTGGCAAAGGCGCTGTCAAGGAAACGCTCCAGCGAGCGGTCGAAATGGCGCGGGCTGGTGTTGCGGTGGAGCAGGGCGGGCGAAGTGGCAAAAAACATGGGGAATCTCCGTGGAGGGACGGTGCTCACCGTGAGCGCCGCATGCCTCCCATCTGCGCACCGCAGCGCCGGTTTCAAGGGAAATGCGGCGCCTATTTATTTGGGAGCATCCCGGCTTGAAACGCCGGGATGGCAGCCCCATGTGCTGCCGTTGGCCTGCTGCGGCCCGTTCCCACGGGCCGCCATGGCTAGGCTATAATGCCGAGGTTTTGCGCAATGGGGGTGCCCCGGCATCCCCGCCGCCAGAACGCACGCCGGGCGTCAGTTCCGTTGCCCGGCGCAAGTCCCTCAACCGGCCGAAAATCCGGCCATTCAAGGAAACACCATGACCGCTTTGAACAAAGCAGAGGTCGTCAAGGCCAATGCACGCAGCGCCAGCGACACCGGCAGCCCGGAAGTCCAGGTTGCCCTGCTGACCGCCCGTATCAACGAACTCACCCCGCACTTCAAGACCCATGCAAAAGACCACCACGGCCGCCGTGGCCTGCTGCGCATGGTGAGCCGCCGCCGCAAGCTGCTCGACTACCTGAAGGCCAAGGACGCCGAGCGTTACACCGCGCTGATCGCCAAACTCGGCCTGCGCAAGTAATCGGCTGAATCCACACACGGGCGCCTGGGTTAGTTCACCACTAGCTCAGGCGCCCTGTTGTTTGCACATTCGGAGCAGCATTAACAGAGCGAAGCTGTGTCATTCCAGCGGGGCTTGCAAGCGGCGAGCTTCCCTGGAATGGCATCGTGTTCTGTGGTGGTGGCTCCGGGCCCATGCGGGATGGCCGACATCCCGCCGTTTTCACAGGAGATATCCATGAGCATTTTCAACAAAGTCACCAAGACCTTCCAATGGGGCCAGCACACGGTCACCATGGAAACCGGCGAAGTCGCGCGCCAGGCCTCCGGCGCCGTGCTGGTCAACATCGACGACACCGTGGTGCTGGCCACCGTGGTGGCGTCCAAATCGGCCAAGCCCGGCCAGGACTTCTTTCCGCTGACCGTTGACTACATCGAGAAGACCTACGCCGCCGGCAAGATCCCCGGCAGCTTCTTCAAGCGCGAAGCCAAGCCCAGCGAACACGAAACCCTGACCAGCCGCCTGATCGACCGCCCGATCCGCCCGCTGTTCCCCGAAGGCTTCTTCAACGAAGTGCATGTGGTCATCCACACCGTGTCGCTGAACCCCGAAGTCGATGCCGACATCGCCGCGCTGATTGCATCGAGCGCCGCGCTGGCCATCTCCGGCATCCCGTTTGCCGGCCCGATTGGCGCCGCACGCGTGGGCTACATCAACGGCGAATACGTCCTGAACCCGGGCCAGACCCAGCGCAAGGACAGCCAGATGGACCTGGTGGTCGCCGGTACCGAAGCCGCCGTGCTGATGGTCGAATCCGAAGCACAGCAGCTGTCCGAAGAAATCATGCTGGGTGGTGTGGTGTTCGGCCACGAGCAGTCGGCCATTGCGATCAACGCCATCCATGAGTTGGTGCGCGACGCCGGCAAGCCGGTCTGGGACTGGCAGGCTCCGGCCAAGGACGAAGCACTGATCGCCAAGGTCGGTGGTCTGGCCGAAGAAAAGCTGCGCGCCGCCTACCAGCTGCGCAACAAGCAGGCCCGCACCCAGGCCCTGCGCGAAGCCACTGCCGGCGTGCTGGCCGCACTGAAGGCCGAAGGCGCCGAGTTCGACGCCGTCAAGGTCGAAGGCATGCTGTTCGACATCGAAGCCAAGATCGTGCGCAGCCAGATCCTGCAGGGCGAGCCCCGCATCGACGGCCGCGACACCCGCACCGTGCGCCCCATCGAAATCCGCAACAGCGTGCTGCCGCGCACCCACGGCTCGGCGCTGTTCACCCGCGGTGAAACCCAGGCGCTGGTCGTGACCACGCTGGGCACCGAACGCGACGCACAGCGCATCGACGCGCTGGCCGGCGAGTTCGAAGACCGCTTCATGTTCCACTACAACATGCCTCCGTTCGCCACCGGCGAAGTGGGCCGCATGGGCAGCACCAAGCGCCGGGAAATCGGCCACGGCCGCCTGGCCAAGCGCGCCCTGGTGGCCGTGCTGCCGAGCAAGGAAGACTTCCCCTACACCATGCGCGTGGTGTCGGAAATCACCGAATCCAACGGCTCCTCGTCGATGGCCTCGGTCTGCGGCGGCTGCCTGTCGCTGATGGACGCCGGCGTGCCGATGAAGGCCCATGTGGCCGGCATCGCCATGGGCCTGATCAAGGACGGCAACAAGTTCGCCGTGCTGACCGACATCCTGGGTGACGAAGATCACCTGGGCGACATGGACTTCAAGGTTGCCGGTACCACCAACGGCATCACCGCGCTGCAGATGGACATCAAGATCCAGGGCATCACCAAGGAAATCATGCAGGTCGCGCTGGCGCAGGCCAAGGAAGCGCGCCTGCACATCCTGGGCAAGATGCAGGAAGCCATGGGCGAAGCCAAGACCGAAGTGAGCAACTTCGCGCCCAAGCTGTACACGATGAAGATCAACCCCGAGAAGATCCGCGACGTGATCGGCAAGGGCGGCTCGGTGATCCGTGCGCTGACCGAAGAAACCGGCTGCCAGATCAACATCGAGGAAGACGGCACCATCACCATCGCCGCGACCGACGGCGCCAAGGCCGAGGAAGCCAAGAAGCGCATCGAACAGATCACCGCGGAAGTCGAAATCGGCAAGGTCTACGAAGGCCCGATCACCAAGATTCTCGATTTCGGCGCGCTGGTCAACCTGCTGCCCGGCAAGGACGGCCTGCTGCACATCAGCCAGATCGCCCATGAGCGCGTGGAGAAGGTCACGGACTACCTGAGCGAAGGCCAGATCGTCAAGGTCAAGGTACTCGAGACGGACGAGAAGGGCCGCATCAAGCTGTCGATGAAGGTACTGCTGGACCGCCCGGCGCAGCCGTCGCGCGACCACGCCGATCACCAGGCCTGATAGCTCTCTTTTCCATAGCGGGCAGCGTCCATCCGGCGCTGGCCCGGGCCCGAAAAGACCATGAATGTCGTTGAAATCAGTGCCTTTGGCCCGCCGGACGTGCTGCGTCTGGCCGGGCGGCCTGCGCCCGTGCCGGGCGCGGGTGAGGTGCTGATCCGCGTGACTGCCAGCGGCGTCAACCGGCCCGATGTGCTGCAGCGCGCCGGGCATTACCCGGCGCCGCCCGGCGCATCGGATATTCCCGGCCTGGAAGTGGCGGGTACCCTCGTTGCAGGCGATGCGCAGGCGATGGCCGCTGCGGGCCTGCGTGTGGGCGACCGGGTGTGTGCGCTGGTGGCCGGGGGCGGGTATGCGGAGCAGTGTGTTGCGCCGGTTGGCCAGTGCCTGCCGGTGCCGGAAGGCTGGAGCGATGCCGAGGCGGCCGCGCTGCCGGAGACCTTCTTCACCGTCTGGAGCAACGTGTTCGATCGCGGCCGGCTGCAGCCCGGCGAGACCCTGCTGGTGCAGGGCGGCTCCAGCGGCATCGGCGTGGCGGCGATCCAGCTCGCCAAGGCCTTCGGCGCCACGGTGATCGTCACCGCCGGCAACGATGAAAAATGCGCGGCCTGCAAGGCGCTGGGAGCAGACCACGCCATCAACTACCGCACGCAGGACTTCGTGGCCGAAGTGCAGGCGCTGACCGCAGGGCGGGGCGTGGACGTGGTGCTCGACATGGTGGCCGGCAGCTATGTGGCGCGCGAGATCGAGTGCCTGGCCGAGGATGGCCGGCTGGTCATCATCGCGGTGCAGGGCGGTGTGAAAAGTGAAATGCATGCGGGGCTGGTGCTGCGCCGCCGCCTGACGGTGACTGGCTCCACGCTGCGCGCGCGGCCGGTGGCCTTCAAGGCGGCCATCGCACAGGCGCTGCGCGAGAAGGTGTGGCCGTTGCTGGCGGGTGGGCGCATCCGCACGGTGCTGCACCAGGTGTTCCCGGCCGCACAGGCGGCGCAGGCCCATGCGCTGATGGAATCCAACCAGCATGTGGGGAAAATAGTTCTGACATGGAGTACGGCATGACCAGAAAGCTGATTGCGGGCAACTGGAAGATGAACGGCGGCCTGGCTGCCAACCAGACACTGGTGCAGGAGGTGCTGAAGGGCCTGACGAGGGCGCCGGCATGCGACATTGCCGTATGCGTACCATCCGCCTACCTGCTGCAGGTTGCGGCCCTGCTGCACGGGCAGCGCGAAGTCCGGCTCGGCGCACAGGATGTGTCGGCGCACGAGTCAGGTGCCTACACCGGTGAAGTGTCGGCCGGCATGCTGCGCGATTTCAGTGTGTGCTACGCCATCGTGGGCCATTCGGAGCGCCGCCAGTACCACGGCGAAACGGATGTGCTGGTGGCCACCAAGGCGCAGCGCGCGCTGGCGGCGGGCATCACGCCCATCGTCTGCGTGGGCGAAACGCTGGCCGAGCGCGAAGCCGGTACCACCGAAGAGGTGGTGAAGCGGCAGCTGGCTGCGGTGATCCACGCGAACGGGCACTGCATCAGCGAGATCGTGGTGGCCTATGAGCCCGTGTGGGCCATTGGCACCGGCAAGACCGCCACGCCCGAGCAGGCGCAGCAGGTGCACGCCGTGTTGCGCGCGCAACTGAAAGCTGCCACCGACCACGCCGACCGCGTGGCCATCCTGTACGGCGGCAGCATGAATGCGGGCAATGCTGCCGTGCTGTTGCAACAACCCGACATCGATGGCGGACTGATCGGCGGGGCCTCGCTGAAGGCTCCCGATTTCCTGTCCATCATTGCCGCGGCCAGCTGATTTGCTGGTTCGGTAGCTATATATTTAGGAGTATCCAGATGCAGATCGTAATGAACCTTATCCTGGCCGTGCAGATGCTGTCGGCCATCGTCATGGTGGGCCTGATCCTGATCCAGCACGGCAAGGGTGCCGACATGGGGGCCGCTTTCGGCAGCGGGGGTTCGGGCAGCCTGTTTGGTGCGAGCGGTGGTGCCAACTTCCTGTCGCGCACCACGGCGGTGCTGGCTGCGCTGTTCTTTGTGTCCACGCTGCTGCTGGCCTACTTCGGCAACCTGCGTCCTGCGGCCAGCGGTGGCAGCAGCGTGCTGCAGGGTGTGACCGTTGTGGCACCCGCTGCCGGCGCATCGGCCGCGGCCTCCGCAGCTGTGCCGGCGCCCGCCGCTGCTGCATCGGGCGCGGGCCAGATTCCCACCCGCTGAGCCGCTCGGTAAATTGCTGCCACCAGAGGTCGGAAATGGTGGTTTTCAGGGTAAACTCTAGGGCTGTCTGGTAAGCAAAAAGCCGCAAGGCGCCTCATGCAAACCGGGCATAAAAACCGCCGTCGTGGTGAAATTGGTAGACACGCTATCTTGAGGGGGTAGTGGCGAAAGCTGTGCGAGTTCGAGTCTCGCCGACGGCACCATACAAAAAAGGCCCGAGCCTCCACCGGGCCCGTGGTGATCAGAACCTCACGATGAACCTCGATCAATACCTCCCCGTTCTCCTGTTCATCTTGGTAGGCATCGGGGTAGGTGTTGTACCCCAGGTGCTGGGCTTCATCCTCGGGCCGAACCGGCCCGACAGCGCAAAGAATTCCCCCTACGAATGCGGTTTCGAGGCCTTCGAAGACGCGCGCATGAAATTCGATGTGCGGTACTACCTCGTCGCCATCCTCTTCATCCTGTTCGATCTCGAAATTGCCTTTCTGTTTCCGTGGGCCATTGCGCTGAAGGAAATCGGTCCAACCGGCTTCTGGGCCATGATGGTATTTCTGGGCATTCTGGTCGTGGGCTTTGCCTATGAGTGGAAAAAAGGCGCCCTCGACTGGGAATGAGCGAAGGAACCCGACATGGCTATTGAAGGCGTTTTCAAGGAAGGTTTCATCACCACCAGTTACGACTCGGTGGTGAACTGGGCCAAGACCGGCTCGCTGTGGCCCATGACCTTTGGTCTGGCGTGCTGCGCAGTCGAGATGATGCACGCGGGCGCGGCCCGCTACGACCTCGACCGTTTCGGTGTGGTTTTTCGCCCCAGCCCGCGCCAGAGCGATCTGATGATCGTGGCCGGCACGCTGTGCAACAAGATGGCGCCGGCGCTGCGCAAGGTCTATGACCAGATGAGCGAGCCGCGCTGGGTGCTGTCCATGGGCTCGTGTGCCAACGGCGGTGGCTACTACCACTACAGCTATTCGGTGGTGCGTGGATGCGACCGCATCGTGCCGGTGGATGTGTACGTGCCGGGTTGTCCGCCGACGGCCGAGGCGCTGATGTACGGCATCATCCAGCTGCAGCAGAAGATCCGCCGCACCCAGACCATTGCCCGAGCC
>DASWYJ010000215.1:0-10567 GCA_036405035.1 Burkholderiaceae bacterium | reverse complement strand
TCACCGCACCGGCAAGGCGGGCATGGTGCACTTCCATTTGCTGAAAAAAGTGGCAGAGGCATAATTCGGCCATGGCAGATTCCACCCCCCGCATTGCGGTGTATTCCGGCACCTTCGACCCCATCACCCTCGGCCACGAGGATGTGGTGCGGCGCGCCGCGGCGCTGTTCGACACCGTCATCCTCGCAGTGGCGGTGGCCCACCACAAGAAGACCCGCTTCAGCCTGGAGGAGCGCATGGCGATCGCCCGGCAGGCGCTGGAGGGCGTGGCTGGCCATGTGCAGGTGCTGCCGTTCGACGGACTCATCATGGATTTCTGCGCGGCGCAGGGCGCCAGCGCCGTGGTGCGTGGCATCCGCAACATGACCGATTTCGACTACGAGGTGCAGATGGCCGCGATGAACCGCAAGCTGCTGCCCTCGGTGGAAACCGTATTTCTCGTGCCCACCGCCGAGCTGCAGTGCATCAGCAGCACGCTGGTGCGGGAAATCAGCCTGCTGGGCGGTGACGTGGGCCAGATGGTGAGCCCCGGCGTTGCCGCCGCGCTGCGCCCGGTGCTCACGGTATAAGGAGGGCACAGCCATGGCCCTGATGATCACCGACGAATGCATCAACTGCGACGTCTGCGAACCCGAATGCCCGAATGAGGCCATCTACCTCGGCCAGGAGATCTACGAGATCGACCCCGGCAAGTGCACCGAATGTGTGGGCCATTTCGACGAGCCGCAGTGTGTGCAGGTCTGTCCGGTGTCCTGCATCCCCACCCATCCCGAGTTTGTGGAAACCCGGGAGACGCTGTGGCAGAAATTCCAGCACCTGCAGGCGCTGGCGGTGCAGACCGTGAAGGCGCCTGTGGGCGGCTTGCCGCCCGGCTCCGTCGTCTGAGGGAAGGTCGTCTCAGCGTGTGGCGCTGCCCGCACCCTTGAGCGGTTGCGGGCTTGCAGGCTTTTTCTCGCCCGGTACGGCGGCGGTGAAATACGCCGGTTCTTTCTTCTTTGCCTTGGGCTTCGCGGCGCCGGGCTTCTGAGCGGGCGCTGATGCCGGCACCGTGGCTCGGGGAGCGGGCTTGTGTGCTGCGCGCTGCCGGGCTTCGTCGCGCAGCCGCGATTTTTCCAGCGCGTCGGCCATGCGGGCATCGCGCCGGGTGGCGGCGTCGGCCTGGGCTTTCTGCGCCGGGCTGCGCGGGTCGCTCACATCCACCGTACGGCCATCACTACAGGGCGTCTGGCTATAGCTGTTGCCACATTTGTAGACATTTTGGCCCATGGCCAGCGTACAGGCTAGCGCTGTAGCTATAAAAAGAGAAGCATTCCTGAGGAGGGTCATGGCTGGGCTTCCGGTGGGGTGGGGCGGCCGGCAGGCGCCGTACCTGCTTCCATGGGGGCTGGGCGGGGCGGTTTGGGCCGCGGGGGCTTGCTGGTGTGGACCAGCATCGTGGCCTTTTCCATCTCGCCCACCACCAGGTGGGGCAGGGCGCGCAGCGAGCGGGTGATGCTGTCCTCGATTGCCTGGCGGTGTTCCTGCGACGGCTTTTTCAGCACCCAGTGGATCACCTCGCTTTTCACCCCGGGGTGGCCCACGCCAATGCGCAGGCGCCAGTAGTCGCCGGTACCCAGCTGGGCATGGATGTCGCGCAGGCCGTTGTGGCCGGCATGGCCACCGCCAAACTTCAGCTTGGCTTCGCCCGGCACGATGTCGAGTTCGTCGTGCGCGACCAGGATGTCCTGCGGTGCGATCTTGAAGAAGCGTGCCAGCGCGCCTACCGATTTGCCCGACAGGTTCATGAAGGTCTGCGGCGCCAGCAGCCAGACGGTTTCGCCACCCACCGTGGTGCGGGCCGCCAGGCCGTGGTAGGCCCGCTCGGGCTGCAGCGCCACCTTGAGTTCGCGGGCCACGGCGTCCAGCCACCAGAAGCCGGCGTTGTGCCGGGTGGCCTCGTATTCCGGCCCCGGATTGCCGAGGCCTACCAACAGTTTGCTCATGCGCGGGATTATCGGTGCAGCAAGAAAAACGGCCCACCGAAGTGGGCCGTCTGGCGCAGCGCAGAGGAGCGCTTATTTCTTGGCTGCAGGGGCCTTGGCAGCCGGTGCGGCCTTGCCGCCCTTGCCCTTGGGGGCGGCTTCGGCGGCAGCGGCTGCTGCAGCCACTGCGGCTGGATCGGGAGCTTCTTCCACCGGGGCCACCACCGACACCAGAACCGGGTTGACCTTGCCGCGCAGCACGGGCTTGACGCCCTTGGGCAGCTTGATGTCGTTCAGGTGCAGCGAGACGCCCTTCTTCAGGCCGCTCAGGTCCACGGCAATGAATTCGGGCAGGTCACGCGGCAGGCACTTGACGTCGAGTTCGGTCAGCACATGGTTGATCAGGCAGGAGTCGGCCTTCACGGCGGGCGAATTTTCCTCGCCGCTGAAGTGCAGGGTGACCTTGGCGTGCAGCACGGTGTTGGCGTCCACGCGCTGGAAGTCGACGTGCTGTACCTGCGCCTTGTACGGGTGCATCGTGAGGTTGCGCAGCAGCACCTTGGTGACCTGGCCGGCCAGTTCCATCTCGAGCACGGAGCCGTGGAAGGCTTCCTTCTTGACGGCATGCCACAGTGCGTTGTGGTCCAGCTCGATCATTTGCGGCTCGGCGGCGCCGCCGTAGACGATGCCGGGGGTCCGGCCGGTGATGCGGAGACGGCGGCTCGCACCCGTGCCCTGCTTGGTACGCTCAAAAGCGACGAATTTCATAACAACTCCAATGGAAGTCCACCGCGACCAGTGTGACTCCGGTTAAAAAAGGCCCCGTTGCCGGAACCTGCCCATTGCCTCGATCAGAACAGGTTGTCCTGATCCGAGAACAAACTCATCACCGACTCGCCCTTGGCAATGCGCTGGATCGTTTCGGCGATCAGCGGCGCCACAGAGAGCTGGCGGATTTTGGTGCAGCCCAGGGCTGCATCACTCAGCGGGATGGTGTTGGTCACCACCACTTCGTCGAGCGACGTGCCCCTGGCAATGCGCTCGATCGCCGGGCCCGAGAAGATCGGGTGCGTGCAGTACGCATAGACCTTCTTCGCACCGCGTTCCTTCAGGACCTCGGCTGCCTTCACCAGCGTGCCGGCGGTGTCGATCATGTCGTCCATGATCACGCAGTTGCGGCCTTCGATTTCGCCGATCACGTGCATCACTTCGCTCACGTTCGCCTTCGGGCGGCGCTTGTCGATGATGGCCATGTCGCAGCCCAGTTGCTTGGCCAGCGCCCGCGCCCGCACCACGCCACCTACATCGGGCGAGACGACGATCAGGTCGTCGTATTTCTTCATCCGCAGGTCGCCCAGCAGCACCGGCGACGCATAGATGTTGTCGACCGGGATATCGAAGAATCCCTGGATCTGGTCGGCGTGCAAATCCATCGTCAGCACGCGGTCGACACCGACTGCCTGCAGCATGTTGGCCACCACCTTGGCTGTGATCGGCACCCGCGCCGAACGCGGGCGACGGTCCTGCCGGGCATAACCGAAATACGGAATCACCGCGCTGATCCGTTCGGCCGAGGCGCGCTTCAGCGCGTCGACCATGATCAGCAGTTCCATCAGATTCTCGTTGGTCGGTGCGCAGGTGGACTGCACAACGAACACGTCCCGGGCCCGCACATTGGTATTGATCTCGACGGTGACTTCACCATCGGAAAAACGGCCCACATGGGCCGCCCCCAGTGAAATGCCGAGGTTCTGCGCGATCTCCGCGGCCATGCCGGGATTGGCGTTGCCGGTGAAGACCATGAAATCCGGGTTGAGAACCTGCATGAGCATCCCAGCGATCTAAATCAAGAACCAGTGAATCTGGCCATCAAATGCCAATGAAATTTGGCAGGGGAGGAAGGACTCGAACCCTCGCATGCTGGAATCAAAATCCAGTGCCTTTACCAACTTGGCGACTCCCCTACACAGGAGGGCGGCTGACGCCACCCACCATTTATCTGTCGCTGGAAGCCCAACCCTGCAACGGGTGGACTGCCAAATTGCTGCATGTGCGAACCTGCCATGGACCAGGGGCGGTTACGGGAACCACGCCGGGCGGCAGATGCGCGAAAACCGCGCTGCCCGAACCGGTCATGCGGCCCTGAAGTCCCTGGGAATCCAGCCAGGCAATGGCTCGGAATACCTCGGGACACAGTGCCTGTGCAACCGGTTGCAGGTCGTTGTGGCCAAAGCCGTACGGGTCTGCAGCAAAGCCTGTGATTGTAGCAGTTTCAGTGTCGCGTTGTAAGCGGGGATCGCAAAAAATTGCACCGGTATCGAGTCCGGCCTGTGGCTTGACCACCACGAACCGCGCTGGCGGTAAATCGACGGGCGTGATGGCTTCGCCCACACCTTCGACCCAGGCGTTGTGGCCATGCAGGAAGAAGGGCACGTCGGCCCCCAGGTGCAGGCCAATGGCGGCCAGACGGGAGAGCGGCCATTGCAAGTTCCAGAGCCGGTTCAGCGCCAGCAGGCAGGTCGCGGCATCCGATGAGCCGCCGCCCAGCCCGGCCTGGGCCGGCAGGTACTTGGCCACGCCGATATCGGCACCCAGCGGGGTGCCGCTGGCTGCCTGCAGTGCGCGGGCCGCGCGTACTACCAGATCATCTGCCGGCAAGGCGGTCGTGAGATCCTCGCGGTGAATGGCGCCATCGGCCCGCAGCGCGAAATGCAGGGTGTCGCACCAGTCGATCAGCATGAAGGCCGATTGCAGCAGGTGGTAGCCATCGGCGCGCCGGCCGGTCACATGCAGGAACAGGTTCAGCTTGGCGGGTGCCGGAACGTCATAGAGCGTGCGCATTGCCGCGTCATGGCCCCGGCTTTTGCAGCACGATGCGCAGTTCGGCCGGCCGGGGCGGCTGGGTTTGCCGCGCAATCAACCTGCCTTCGGAAAGCTGCGACAGATCGGCGCGCCAGCCAGCGGCCACCGTCGCCTTGCCGGCCAGCCAGTCGAACAGCGCCTGGGCCGGGACCGGCGTGCCGGTGACATGGGCAATCAGCGCATCGACGCTGGAAAACTGGCGGGTTTCGCGGCCGGACTGGAGGGTCGCGGTCACGGGTGTCCAGGTGAGAAGGGCGGCGGTGGTCCCCAACGGGCCATTCAGTTCCAGCGTTCCGGCCTGGGGATTGCCCTGGAGCTCAAAGCCAGCCGAAAACGATTGTGGCTGCGCTCCCGTCACCGTCAGCGCCAGGCGGCCGCTCCAGCGGCCGATGCTGGTGTCACGCGGAGTTTCCTCGAGCCGTGGCCGGGATGCGCAGCCAGCCAGCGCCAGCATGCCGGTCACGGCGAACCATCCTGTGAGGGTGCGGCGCTGCATGGTGGTCATCAAGGGGTGACGCGCAGGCGCTTGAGCACCTCCACCAGGGTCTCGTTGTCGGCATTGAGCAGCAGCCCTTCACGCCAGATGCTGGTCGCCCGATCGCGTTGACCCATGCTCCACAACACCTCGCCGAGGTGGGCGGCAATCTCCGCATCAGGGCGCGCCTTGAAGGCCTTTTCCAGTACGCGCAGTGCCTCCTCCTTGTTGCCCAGCCGGAATTCGACCCAACCCAGGCTGTCGCGGATGAAGGGGTCGGCGGGTGCCAGTTCCACGGCTTTCTGAATCAGCTTCTTGGCCTCTCCCAGCCGCACATTGCGCTCGGCCATGGAATAGCCGAGTGCGTTGTATGCATACTGGGAATCGGGCCGGTCTGCCATGACCTGGCGCAGCAGGCGCTCCATCTGCTCGAAGGCGCCGGTCTTTTCGGCCAGCAGCGCGAGGTCGTATACAAGGTCGGTATCCTTGGGGTCGAGCGCCACGGCGGGCGCCAGCAGATCGTGTGCCGCCTGGTATTGCTTGTTGTCGCGCAGCAACTGCACTTCCGACAGCAGCTTCTGGCGACTTTCGGTGGGAGTCCGCTGGGGGAGGGCCCGGAGAAGTTGGCGTCCCTCGGCAAGTTTGCCCTGCTTGGCCAGAATCGATGCACGGCGGTATTGCGCGCCGGCCAGATCCTGCGGGTTCTCGATTTTCCCCAGCCAACTTTCGGCCGCCGCAAAATTGCGGCGCTTTTCGGCAATTTGTGCCAGTCCCAGGAAGGCTTGTGCCTGGCCGCGCTGCCGTTCTTCGGGTGGCAGCTTTTTCGCGAGTTCAATGAAGCGCAGCAAGGACTTCTCGCCGGCATCGTGCTGGTTTTCCTGGGCCTGCAATACCCCGAGGATCAGCCAGCTGTCAGCGCGGTCCGGCTGCTCACGCGTGCCGATCTGTGCCTGTTGCATGGCGTCGCCGTAGCGCTGGTCATCGATCAGTGCGCGCGCATAGGCAATACGCAGAGCGGTACTGGGCTTGCTTTCGAGTTGGCTTTTGACGAAAGTCTCGGCCTGCGGGAGCTTGGGGCTGACCAATTCAATGGCCAGCAGTACCGGATCTTCTGCGCCGGGAGTGGCGGCTGCGCCCCGTTGCGCGGCGTGCAGCGCGCCAATGGAATCGCCTGCGGCCTGGCGCAGGCGACCTACCGCGGTCCACGCAGCGGCCCCCGTGACGGGGCTGTCGAGTTGCTCTTGCAGGGCGCGTTCGACCACCGTCGCAGCCAGCTTCTTGTCGGAAACACGGGCGTAGGTGCGCGGAATTGCCCCGATGGCGGCCAGCAGGACCTGTGGAGGGGCGTTGGCAAGCTCCTGGCGCAACGGTTCTGCGCTGTCGGCAACACGATTGAGTGCAATCAGGATTTGCAGCTGATAACGATTGGCATCGCGCGATTGCGGCAACGCCTGCTTCCAGGCGCGTGCCGCCTGCAATGCGGCATCTCCGGAGCGTGATTGCAATGCGATATCGACCGCCCGCTGGAACAATTGCTCGCTGCCTGTTTTGCGGGCAGCATCAAGTACCAGTGAGAAGCCTGCGCCGGGTTCCCCCAGTTGCGTATTCATCTCACCGAGCAGCAACTGATAGAAGAGGCCTCCATCAAGCCCGGAGTCGGGCGCCGACGCGGCCTGTGCCGGCGGCGGCGTGGCGGGGGTCTGCGCGCGCAGGAGAGGGGCGGCCACCGCCAGGAAGAGGCCACCAAGCCAGAGGGTTCGCTTCATCGGCACATGATAATTCAAGCACGTACGGGCGGTTTCCCCGTGTGCAACCTCTCCACAATGCCCGAATTACCCGAAGTTGAAGTGACGCGGCTGAGTTTCGCTGCCCGGATTGCCGGTGCCCGCATTGCAGCCGTGGATGTGGGCCAGCCGTTGCGCTGGCCTCTGGGCTGTGCAACGGCCAGTCTGGTGGGGCGCACCGTCTTGCAGGTGCGGCGTCGCGGCAAGTACCTGCTGCTCGATTTGGCTGATGCGCCCGGTTTGCTGCTGTTGCATCTGGGCATGTCAGGGAGTTTGCGTTTTGCCGATACGCTCCCGCCGCCGGGCCGCCACGACCATTTTGGCCTGCATACCAGCCACGGTGTGCTGCGGCTCAACGATCCACGCCGGTTCGGCGCGGTGGTGTATGCCACGGGCGAAAGTGATCCCGTTGCTATCAAGCTCCTCGGCAGCCTTGGACCGGAGCCGCTGTCCGATACGTTCGATGTGGCTGGTTTTCATGCCAGTCTGCGCCGGCGCAATGCACCCATCAAGGCCGTTCTTCTGGCGGGGGAGGCGGTGGTGGGTGTTGGCAATATCTATGCGTCGGAGGCCTTGTTCCTGGCGGGTATCCATCCCGCCACACGTGCCAGCCGCATTGGGGCAAGCCGTGCGGCCCGTTTGCATGCGGCGATTCGCGATGTGCTGGAGCGGGCTGTGCAGCGGGGCGGCAGCACGCTGCGGGATTTTTCCAGTGCGGATGGCCAGAGCGGGTATTTCCAGCTGGACACCATGGTGTATGACCGGGCCGGGGAGCCCTGCCGTGTCTGCGGTACCGCCGTCCGGCGCCTGGTGCAGGGGCAGCGGGCCAGCTTTTTCTGTGTGGGTTGCCAACACTGATGATCGCTGATCGCCGGCGGTGCTATATTCATTCGGTGTCCACGTCTTTCAACGTACAGTTTGATCGCCATAGCACGTGGCGACGTGAGCATGCCCTGCGGCTGAAGCTTCTGGCCGAATGGCTCAAAGAGTACGATCTGCTCAATGCGGCCCTGGAAGAGCGGATGGGCCTGCTGGATACCCAACTGCGCTCTGACAAGGTGACCGTGGCTTTCGTCGCGGAGTTTTCGCGCGGCAAGTCCGAGTTGATCAACGCGATTTTCTTCGCAGGATACGGACGCCGGATTCTGCCGGCCAGCGCGGGCCGAACCACCATGTGCCCCGCAGAGTTTGCCTTTGATCCCGGCCTGCCGGCCTGTCTGCGCCTGCTACCCATCGAAACCCGCCTGCAGGCTGAATCGCTGGCGGCATGGCGCAGCATCCCAGAGCAATGGACGCGGCTTGAGCTTGACGCCAACGATGGCGGTCAGATGGCAACGGCATTGGAAAAGATTGCCGAGGTACGGCGCGTAACCCTGGACGAGGCGCGCGCGCTGGGATTCTGGCACGACGACCTGCCCGACGAAAATCCGATGCCCGATGCCCAGGGCTTGGTGGAGGTGCCTGCATGGCGGCATGCGCTGATCAATATTGCGCACCCGTTGCTACGGCAAGGGCTGGTAATTCTGGATACACCGGGGCTGAATGCGATTGGCGCCGAGCCGGAGCTCACCATCAACCTCATTCCCCAGGCACATGCGGTAGTGTTCATTCTGGGCGCCGATACCGGTGTTACCCGCTCTGATCTGGCCATCTGGCGTGAGCACCTAATGACCGATGAGGCGGCGCGCGATACACGCATGGTGGTGCTGAACAAGATTGATACCCTCTGGGATGCGCTCAGTACCCCGGAACAGGTGACCGCGCAGATCGAGCGGCAGCGCGCCGGGGTGGTGGCGACGCTGGATTTGCCCGATGGCCAGGTTCTCGCCCTTTCGGCCCAGAAGGGCTTGGTTGCCAAGGTTACCGGAGATGAGCGGCTGCTGCGGGCGAGCCGGCTGGTTGAATTCGAGCAGATGCTGGCACGCGGTGTAATGGGGGAGCGGCACCACATTTTGCGGGCCGCGGTGGCTGGTACGGTAGCCGAGTTGTGCCAGAGCGCGGGCCACACGCTGCAGCGGCGGCGGCGGGATCTGGCCGAGCAGCGTATTGAACTGCACGGATTGCGTGGCAAGAATGCGTCCGTGATTCGGCAAATGCGTTTGCGCATCGAGAACGAGCAGGTGGAATTCAATGCCAGTTTTGGCAAGATCCAGGCGGTTCGTGCAGTGCAGCTGCGCTTGATGCGCACCCTTTTCAAGAGCTTGGGAGCGCAGCGCTTGAAGACCGGGCTCGCGCCGCTGAGCGACCTGCTGCAACAGCAGGGATTGAAGCTGGGCGCGCGCAAGGCTTATGGGGAAGCGTTTACCCAGTTGCGCGGTGCGTTGGATGAAGCGCAGGCGCTGGCGCACGAAATCCACGGCATGCTGGTTGCGGCGTTTCGCCAGCTCAATGCGGAATATGGTTTTGCCTTGCAGCCACCACCTTTGCCGGATTTGTCGGCATTTGTTCGTGATCTGGAGGTCATCGAGCGCAACCACCTACAGTACCTTGGGGTTGCCAACACGGTGCGGCTCACACAGGCCGGGTTTGCGGCGCGCCTGTTGCAGGCCCTGCTGGCGCGCCTGCGAACGGTATTCAAGTCCACCCTGGGCGCTGTGGAGTTGTGGAACAAGGAAGCAAATACCCAGCTCGACGGTCAGGTACATGACCGGCGGCAGAGCTTTGGCCGGCGCGTGGATGCGATTTCCCGCATTCAGCATGCTGCCGAGAGTCTGGAGGAGCGCATTGACCAGATTGAGCGGCAGGAAGCGGCGCTGCGTGAACACGACGTCAGGCTGATACAGCTGACCTCTCCCATGCTGGCGGTTCATTCCGCAGATCCCGAATTGCGCCAGGCTGCATGACCGGGTTTGCGATGGACGGGGGTGCTCCTGCAGCGTATCCCCTGGAGTTTGCGCGGCGGCTGGTGGCCTGGCAACAGGTGCATGGCCGCCATGCGCTACCGTGGCAGCAAACGCGCGATCCGTACCGGGTATGGCTGTCCGAAGTCATGCTTCAACAGACCCAGGTGGCTACCGTTCTTTCCTACTACACCCGGTTCGTTGATCGCTTTCCGGATGTGCGGGCCTTGGCCAGTGCGCCACTGGACGACGTGTTGGCCATGTGGAGTGGTTTGGGTTACTACAGCCGTGCCCGTAATTTGCACCGATGCGCCCAGAGGGTTGTGATGCAGCATGGTGGTGTTTTCCCTCGCGCGGCGGCGACTCTGGAGTTGTTGCCGGGAATTGGGCGCTCCACGGCCGCGGCGGTAGCCGCTTTTTGTTTTGACGAGCGGGTGGCCATTCTGGATGCGAATGTGCGCCGGGTTCTGTGTCGGGTGCTCGGCTTCGGGGAAGATTTGGCTCTGGCACGCAATACGCAGGTTTTGTGGCAGCACGCAACAGCGTTGCTGCCGGAGCCGGCGCTGGCACATACGATGCCAGGCTATACACAGGCGCTCATGGATCTGGGAGCAACGGTATGTCTGCCCCGCAAGCCTAATTGTG
>DASWYJ010000214.1:0-9702 GCA_036405035.1 Burkholderiaceae bacterium | reverse complement strand
GATGGCCAGAGGCCAATTTTCTCTGGAAACGACGGTGAGCGGGGTGCTCGCGGGCGGCAGGGTTTCGAGAGCATCCAGCGCCTGCAGCACGGCTGCATGGGGCTCCTTCAGGAACCCGGCGGCGAATTGGTGCAGCAGGCGGCGGATTTCCTCGGCTGCCGCCACGAAGACCGGCGCATGGGCGCCGGCGCTGGCGGGCTGCAGCGCCGCATGCCGCAGGCCGGTTTCCAGCTTCTTGGCCAGGCCCGACAGCGCCACGAAGCCCACGGTGGCGGAACTGCCCGCCAGCGAGTGCGCCATGGCCCCCGCGCCTTCCGGCTGCGGCTGGTGGGGCTCGAGCAGCCATTCGCCCAGGCTGCCCAGCAGCTGGCGCGACCACTCGTCGGCCTCATTGAGGTAGACGTTGTACAGCGTGATCGGAATGCGCAGGCCGTCGATGACCTTGGTCTGTTCATCGGTGTGCCCGATGGCATCGTCGGCGTCTGGCGCCGATGTGGCTGATGCATCCTGGGGAACAGCATCGACAGCATCGACAGCATCGACAGCATCGACAGCTTCAACAGCTTCAACAGCTTCAACAGCTTCAACAGCTGGCGCGGCGTCGCTGGTGGGCGGTGGTGCGTCCAGCGCGGCGAGGCTGCCGAGGTCGATGTCGTGGATTTCGATGACTTCGGTCGACGCGGCCGAGAGGTCGAGATCAAGGTCGCCAAACAGGGTTGCCAGATCCGGCTCGGGCTGGGGAGCGGGTGCTGGGGGGGCAATAACCGGGTCCGCCTGATCGTCCAGCGGCAGGAAGTCGATGGACAGCATGGCCGCCTCGGGCGCCAGGGCGTCGCTGCGGTCCGCCGTTTCGGCGGCGGAGGCCGTTGCCGGGTTGCCGAGCGGCGGCAGCGGCATGTCGGGCAGCTCAGGGAACACGATGTCGAGGGGCACCGCTGCGGGTGGGGGCGGCGTGTCCACCGCCGGCGGTGCCAGGCTGGCGGGCGCGCGGGGGTCCAGCCGCAAGGGCAGGGCACGGCCTTCGAGGCGCAGTGCATCGGCGCAGGTGCGGAACGGTTCGGCGCGCCAGCCGCCGTCCTGGTCGTGGGCGATGTCATCGACCCAGTCGGCAAAGGCATCGACTGCCTGGCTTGTCAGCTCCAGTAGTGCGGGGGTGGCGGCGAGCTGGTCGGCCAGCCAGGTGTTCATCAGCTGCTCGATGGCCCAGGCGCCGGCGCCAAATTCGGCCAGATCGACCATGCGCGCACTGCCCTTGAGCGTGTGGAAGGTGCGGCGCAGCGTGGTCAGGTGGTCGGCGTCGGCCGGGTCGCGGGCCAGCCCGGCAATGGCCTGGCGGCCGGTGGCCAGCACGTCGCGGGCTTCGTCGAGGAAGATGCCGCGCAGGTCGTCTTCCTCGACCGGCGGCTCATCCGGCGCGGCCACCACCACGGCGGGTGGCGGTGTGGCCACGCTGGCCAGCTGGTGCAGTGCGGCGGCGGCGTCGCCGCCTTCGGTGGCAAGCGCCCGGGCTGCGGCCACGGCGGCGGCGGCCAGGGCCGGCTGCTCGGCCAGCGAGGCCGAGGTGGCGATGGCGCCCAAGCGTTCGGTGAGTTCGGGCGCGGCCGGCGCGCCTGCGGCGGCCAGGGCCTGCAGGGCCTGGGCATCCGGGGTGTCGGCAGCGGGCGGCGGGGCGGCGGCAGGCTGGGCCTGGCTGCGGCCCATCAGCGGGCGCAGTTCGCCGGTGGCGTCGTCAAAGATGAACAGCTTCTTGGCCAGCGCGGGCTGGTAGTTCAGCATGTCGATCAGGAAACCCAGCGCGCCCAGGTTGTTGCCCAGCTTGTCGAAGGTGGCGGTGGCGCGCTCGGGGTCGATTTCCGTGACCAGCATGTCCTCCACCGTGTCGCGCATGTGGGCCACGGCCAGGCTGGCGCGGTCCAGCCCGAGCACGGAGAGCACCCCGCGCATCTGCGCCAGCTGTGCCGGCACCCGCGACAACACCCCCTTTTCGCGCGGCTGGCGGAAGAACTGGTCGAGTGCACCTTCGAGTTCCGCCATCGCGGTGTGCAGTTCACCAACCACGCTGCCCATGGTCTGGCGGTCGCTGACGCGGCGGTACAGCTCTTCCATCCAGGGTTCCAGTGGGCGCGCCGGGCTGCCGGCGAGCACGTCTTCGAGCCGCTCGGCCAGCCGGGTGGTGCGGTGGGCGAGCTGCGGATCGTTGGGGGCCAGGTCCTGGAAGGCGGCTTCGAGGTAGAGCACCGAGGTGGCCACTTCCATGGCGAGCTCGGTGCTGGGGGGCTGGCCCGAGCGCAGCGTGGTGTCCATCACACGCGTCACCATGTGGGCCAGCGCCGCGCTCGCCGGATGCAGCCGCACCAGGGAATCGGCCACCAGGCCGAACTGGTCGGCGACCGGCCGCAGCTTCTGCGCGTCGCCGCCCGAGAGGTGGGACCAGGCGTCCTTGGCGGCTGCGATGCGCTTGCGCGCCTGGGCCAGCAGGGCCGGGTCGAACAGGCCGAACTGGGCTTCGGTGTAGTCGACCGGCTGGTGCGCGTCGACCCGGTGGGCACCCCGGACGGCCGCCAGCGCCTGTGCATCGACCATGGGCCCGGGCGCGGCCTGCGCACAGAAGAACAGCAGATCCTGCGCCAGGCGCTCAGAAACGGTGTCGTCGCCGCGTGCCAGCGTGGAGTACTGCAGCAGCACACGGGTGGCCGCGCGTTTGGTGTAGACGTCCAGCGGCAGCAGGCCGAGCGCAAACGCCTCCGCATAGGCGGCGGTGAGCTGCCAGAACACGCGCGGCTGCAGGTTGGACTGGCCGGCCGCAAAACCCAGCGCCATGTCGCGCAGCTGCAGCGCGGCGCCGGCGTCGCCGCTGCGCACGATGCGCAGCACACAATGGTCGAGTGCGGTGCGGGCGTCCGCGGCATAGGGCTGGGCGGGGGTTGCCGGCAGTGCGGCGGCAGCGTCGGCCCAGTGCCAGTCGGCGGTGAACAGGTCGCCGGGGTGGATGCGATCGGCACCGGCCAGCGCCTGCACGGCCTGGTATTGCGGGAACAGCGCCACTGCGGAAACCGGCCGGCCGGCCAGCACGGCCTCCAGGTACTCCACCAGCGCAAAACCGGCCTGCTCGACGGTGGTGGCGCCGCTGTCGGTGCACAGCAGCGGGTCTTCGACAAATTTCTGGGCCACGGCCTCCATGGCCCGCAGCACGGCAGCGGGGGCCGACTGGCCCACCATGTCGAGTGCGCCCATGGCCTGGTGCAGTTGCTGCCGCGCGACCCGCAGCGGCGTGGAGTCGATGTCGGCCAGCGCCGAGCCGCGGGCCGTCTGTGCCTCGCGGACGTAGCGGCGCAGCGCCTTGGCCGCGCTCTCCAGCGATTTGCGCAGCTCGCCCAGCACCCAGGCCAGGGGCCCCAGGTCGGTGCTGGCGGTGTCGGTTCCGGTATCGGCGGGGAAAGTCTGCATGGTGCGGGCGGGCCGGCAGGAGCGTCAGGTGATCTTGAAGCGCGAGACCGACTGGCGCAGCTCTTCGGCTACCCGGGACAGATCACGCACCTGCTGGGCCGTGGAGCGGGTGCTCTCGCCGGTCTGCTCGGTCATCGCGAAGATCTGCTGGATGCTGCCGGCCACGACGTTGGCGGAATTGGCTTCCAGCGCAGTTGCCGACGAGATGTGCTCGATCAGCTCGGCCAGCCGGCGCGACACGGTGTCGATCTCGGTCAGCGCCGAACCGGCGTTGTCGGACAGCCGGGCCCCTTCCACCACCCCGCGGGTGGAGCGCTCCATGGCCGCCACCGCATCCTGGGTGTCGGTCTGGATCGCTTTCACCAGCGCGGCAATCTGGCGCGCCGCGTCGGACGAGCGCTCGGCCAGCCGCTGCACTTCTTCGGCCACCACCGAGAAGCCACGGCCGGCGTCACCGGCCGATGCGGCCTGGATGGCGGCGTTCAGCGCCAGCACGTTGGTCTGTTCGGTAATGTCGGAGATCAGCTCCGTGATTTCACCAATCTCCTGCGACGATTCGCCCAGCCGCTTGATGCGTTTGGAGGTTTCCTGAATCTGGTCGCGGATCGCGTTCATGCCGCCGATGGCGTTCTGCACCGCCGACAGGCCCGATTCGGCCGCCACCCGCGATTGCCGCGCCACCGCGGCCGATTCCTGCGCCTGCGACGACACGGTGTTGATGCGACCCGCCATGTCGAGCACGGACTGGCCGGTTTCGCGGATTTCGCGCAGCTGCCGGGTCGAGGTGCTGAGCAGTTCGGACGACGTGGTTTCCACCTGTGCGGTGGTCTGGGTCACACGGGCCGCCGTGTTCTGCACGTTGCCCACCAGCAGCCGCAGTTCTTCCACGGTGTAGTTCACCGAGTCGGCGATGGCGCCGGTGATGTCTTCGGTCACCGTGGCTTCGTGGGTGAGGTCGCCTTCGGCGACGGTCTGCAGCTCGTTCATCAGCCGCAGAATGGCGGCCTGGTTGGCGTCGTTGACGCGCTTGGCTTCCTTTTCCTGATCCTCGGCCTCGCGCTGCTGCTGTTCGGCCTGCTGGCGCTCGGTTTCGGCGGCGCGCTGGCGGATGCGGCCGTCCTGCACCTGCACATAGGCCAGGCCGAAAGCGCAGCCCAGTGCGGCGAGTGCCGCGGCCAGCAGCAACAGCACCGAGCCGGCGCCCAGCCCGGATTCCGATGACAGGCGGCCTTGCAGTTGCTGCAGGTCGCGGCGCAGCGGTTCGCTGTCGGCCAGCACCGTGGCCTGGGCCTCGCGTGCCGACACCAGGCTTTGCAGGTTGCCGAGAATGGCGCCGGCCTGCTTGCGGGTCTGCTCGAAGAGCTTGAGCAGGGCGTCCAGCCGCTCACGGGTCTGTGTGTCGCGGGTTGCACCCAGGCGCAGCTCGGCACTGCCATCGAGCAGGCCCTTGGCCAGTGCCTGGAAGGTGTTCAGATCCTTGCCCAGCAGGAAAACCGCCTCTGGGCTCACGCCTTCGATCGTCAGGAACTCGTTGGCCGACTTGCCGATGCGCTGGGTGAGCATGACGAGCTGGCTGGTGGCCGCGATTTCGGCCGACGGCGCTCCCTGCTGCAGCTTCAGCGAGGCCACGGTCTCCGCCACTTCCAGCAGGTCGGACGACTGCCGGTTGATGGTGCGCAGGCCGGCACCGCCCTGCGTCAGCACTTTCTGCTGCGCCAGCACCGTGGCCGCGCTTTTCTCGGCGCGCTCCACTGCGGGCAGCACCTTCTCCACCTCGTCCTGGTAGCGGCCTGCCACCGCATCGACACCGATGCTGCTGTCGCTGTCGCGCAGCGCGCGCACCGTGGTGGCCAGCACCTGCGCGCTTTCCTTCACGTCGGCAAAGGCGGTTTCGCTGCCCACCAGCGCCTGCGAAATCGATTTTGCCAGGCGCTGCGACTGCATCAGCGACTGCCCCGTGGCCGCCACCTGCTGGTTGACCCGGTTGTTCTGGCTCAGCGTGTAGAACACCACCAGGCCCAGGAACAGCAGTGCACCCACGAACAGCCGCGTCAGCAGCCGCTGCTGGGCGGCAATGCTGCGGGTGCCCAGCAGCGGCAGTGTCAGCTGGTCTGCCGCATCGGCGGCGTCATCGGGGTCAGCGAGCCGGCTTTCCGTGGGATCGCCGGAGGTGTCGGAGACGGTGTCGGGGGTCTGCTGGCTTTGCTGCGAATCGACGCTGCTGCTGTAGACCGACGCGGGGCTGCTGGTGGAGTCGTCCACCGGGGTGTCGGGCGCAGGGAATTTCGTCGGATCAACAACAGACATGGTGGGCCTCTGGAAAACGCTAGACGGTGATGTGAAGGAAATGCTCCTGCGTACACAGCAGTTGCAGGTTGATTTCCTGCCAGCGCAACCCGGCGGGGTCGGTGTAGCAATGGCCGAAATAGGCAGGTGCACCGGCGGGAGGCGCTTCCTGCTGCACAAAGGCTTCGGGGCTGCGCAGGCCGCCCAGCCGTTCGACCCGCAGCGCGCACTGCACTTCCAGCAGGCTGCTGACCGTGACCAGCCGCGCGTCGGCAGGGGCTGATTCGCCAGTGGATGGCAGAGGCTGGCCGGTCACGAAACCGGCGAAATCGATGACGCCATACAGGCCGCCACGCAGGCTGGCCACGCCGAGGAACCAGTCCTGGGTATAGGCCACCGGCTGCAGGTGGGGTACGGCGAAGATCTCGCCGGACTGGCGCAATGGAAACAGGTAGCGGCCGCCGCCGGCCTCGACAGCCAGCCAGGACGCGGTGACGGTGGCGGTCTTGGCGGCTTCGAGCTTGACGGCCAGCCGGGTTTGCAGTTCGCGCAGGGCTTCGCGGTTGGCCATGGGGGCGGGCTGCTCAGCTCAGGGCCTTGATCTTGGCCAGCAGCTCGTCGGCGTTGACCGGCTTGGTGATGTAGTCGCGCGCACCCTGGCGCAGGCCCCACACCCGGTCGGTCTCCTGGTTCTTGCTGGTGCACATGATGATGGGCAGGTCGGCATACAGCGGGTCGCGCGAGATGGTGCGGGTGAGCTGGAAGCCGTTTTGTCCCGGCATGATGACGTCCATCAGGATCAGGTCGGGCTTTTCGTCGCCCAGCTGGCGCAAGGCTTCCTCGGCGTTGCCGGCGGTGCGCACGGCAAAGCCCTTTTTCTTCAGCAACTCGGAGAGGAACATCAGCTCCGTCTTGGAATCGTCGACGACGAGTACGCTGCGGATGGTCATTCCGTTGCTCCTGCGGTGGCGCCAAACTGCCGCACGGTATGCAGCAACTGGTCCTTGGTGAAGGGTTTGGTCAGGTAATCCTGCGAGCCGACCATGCGCCCGCGGGCCTTGTCGAACACGCCGTCCTTGGAGGACAGCATGACCACCGGTGTATGGGCGAAGCGCGCATTGCGCTTGATGATGGCGCAGGTCTGGTAGCCGTCCAGGCGCGGCATCAGGATGTCGCAGAAGATCAGGTGGGGCTGGTAGTCGCCGACCTTGGCCAGCGCATCGAAGCCGTCCTCGGCCAGTACCACGTCGTGCCCGCCCTGCTTGAGGAAGATTTCCGCGCTGCGGCGGATGGTGTTGCTGTCGTCGATCACGAGGATCTTCAGACCCGACGGGTGGATGCTCACTGGGCTGGTTTCCTTACTGTGCGCTGCACGGGTATCACCTCGCCGGCCAGACTAACTTAAATCTGCACCAATTCAAAGTCTTCCTTGCGGGCGCCGCACTCCGGACAGGTCCAGTTCATGGGTACGTCGGCCCAGGCCGTTCCGGGGGCCAGGCCATGCTCCGGCGAGCCGGTGGATTCGTCGTAAATCCAGCCGCAAATCAGACACATCCAGGTTTTTGCTTCAGTCACAGTGGCGAGGCCTTCGAATAGAATGCAATGATTGTATCGGGGCAAAACCGGCGCTCTTGAGCCCTTTTCTTCCATTCAGTGTGAACCGCCCCAGCGCATGACCGTTCCGGATTCCAGCCCACCTTCCCCCGATACCGATGCCCCGGGTGACGAGACCCCGGTATGTGTCCTGGCCTTCAACGCCAGCGACCCGAGCGGCGCCGGCGGCCTTCCTGGCGACGTGATGGCCATTGCCTCGGTGGGGGCCCACACGCTGCCGATCGTGACCGGCAGCTACGCCCGCGATACCGCCGAGATCTTCGACCACTTCGCGATGGACGAAGACGCGGTGGCCGAGCAGGCGCGCACCATCCTCGAGGATGTGGCGGTGCTGGCGATCAAGGTCGGTTTTGTCGGCACGCCGGAGAACGTGAGCGCGATTGCCGGAATCGCCACCGACTATGCCGATGTTCCCGTGATCGCCTACATGCCCAACCTGTCGTGGTGGGACGAAAACGACATCGATGCCTATCTGGATGCCTTCCGCGAACTGATGCTGCCGCAGGCTGCGGTGTTGGTTGGAAACCACAGTACGCTGTGGCGCTGGCTGTTGCCCGACTGGAGCAGCGAGCGGCCGCCCACCGCCAAGGACATCGCCCGTGCCGCCGCCGAGGCCGGCACCCCCTACACGCTGGTGACTGGGGTGCCGCTGCCCGAGCAGTTCATCGACAACGTGCTGGCCTCGCCGCAGCAGGTGCTGGCCAGCGCCAAGTTCGAGCGCTTCGAAGCGGTATTTGCCGGCGCGGGCGACACCCTTTCCGCCGCGCTTACTGCGCTGGTCGCCAGCGGCGTGGACCTGGCGCAGGCCGCTACGGAAGCGCTGGCCTATCTCGACCGCAGCCTCGACGGCGGTTTTCGTCCGGGTATGGGCCATATCCTGCCCGACCGGCTGTTCTGGGCCCAGAGCGATGAAGAGGGCGATGCCGAAGACCCGGTCGACCCCCAGGCCGACGAGCTGCAACTGCTGAATTTCCCCCGCAATGACCTCAAGCACTGACCGCAACGCCCAACTGTTCGAACGCGCGCAGGCGCTGATTCCGGGGGGTGTGAATTCCCCCGTGCGCGCCTTCCGCGCGGTGGGCGGTACGCCACGTTTCGTGCAGCGCGCCGAGGGCGCGTATTTCTGGGACGCCAACGGAAAGCAGTACACCGACTACATCGGCTCCTGGGGCCCGATGATCCTGGGCCACGGTTACCCTGCCGTGGTCGAGGCGGTGCAGAAAGCCGTGCTCGAAGGCTTTTCGTACGGCGCACCGACCGAGCGCGAGGTCGAGCTGGCCGAGGAAATCGTGCGGCTGGTGCCCTCCATCGAGATGGTGCGGCTGGTCAGCTCTGGCACCGAAGCGGCGATGAGTGCCATCCGCCTGGCGCGCGGCGCCACCGGCCGCAGCAAGCTCATCAAGTTCGAGGGCTGCTACCACGGCCATGCCGACGCGCTGCTGGTGAAAGCCGGCTCCGGCCTGGCCACCTTTGGCAACCCCACCAGCGCCGGTGTACCGCCCGAGGTGGTGCAGCACACGCTGGTGCTGGAGTACAACAACATCGCGCAGCTCGAAGAAGCCTTTGCGCTGCACGGCGCTGAGATCGCCTGTCTGATGATCGAGCCGATTGCCGGCAACATGAACTTCGTGCGGGCCTCCGTGCCTTTCATGACGCGCTGCCGCGAGCTGTGCACCCAGCATGGCGCACTGCTGGCATTCGATGAAGTGATGACAGGTTTCCGCGTGGCCCTCGGCGGTGCGCAGAGCGTTTACGCCAGGCTCATTCCCGGCTTCGAGCCCGACATGACGGTGATGGGCAAGGTCATTGGCGGCGGCATGCCGCTGGCGGCCTTTGGCGCCAAGCGCGCAGTGATGCAGCAGCTCGCGCCGCTCGGCGCGGTCTATCAGGCCGGCACGCTGAGTGGCAACCCGGTGGCCACGGCCTGTGGCCTGGCCACGCTGCGCGAAATCGCGAAACCCGGCTTTTACGAGGCGCTGGCAACACGCACGCAGAGCTTGGTGACGGGCCTGATTGGTGCGGCACGCGATGCCGGTGTCACGCTCACCGGTGACAGCGAAGGTGGCATGTTCGGCTTTTTCCTGCTCGATGCGCTGCCGCAGAATTACGCCACCGTGATGACCACCAACGGCCCGCGCTTTAACCGTTTCTTCCACGGCATGCTGGAGCGTGGCGTGTACTTTGCGCCAGCGCTGTACGAGGCTGGCTTTGTGAGTGCGGCGCACACCGATGCGGACATTGCCGCCACGGTGGAGGCGGCCCGCGCGGTGTTTGCGGCCGGCTGAATCAGGCCTGCCGCGCCCGCCAGCGTGGCCACAGCACATTCACCGCCAGCCCCGCCATCACCAGCGCGGC
>DASWYJ010000213.1:0-8237 GCA_036405035.1 Burkholderiaceae bacterium | reverse complement strand
CGATCCCAAGCGCCGCGGCTCGGCCAAGGTGGTGCGTCCGCAGGTCAAGCTGATCGATGCGGGTGGCAATGAGGTCAAGATCCCCGGTACCGACCACTCGGTGACCATCGGCTTCCAGGTCGGTGCGCTGATCCAGGTGCGCGATGGCCAGGACGTGGGCCCCGGCGAAGTGCTGGCCCGTATCCCGGTCGAAGGCCAGAAAACGCGCGACATCACCGGCGGTCTGCCGCGGGTGGCCGAGCTGTTCGAAGCCCGCACGCCGAAGGACAAGGGCATCCTGGCCGAAATGACCGGTACCGTGTCGTTCGGCAAGGAAACCAAGGGCAAGATCCGGCTGCAGATCACCGACCCGGAAGGCAAGGTCCACGAGGAACTCGTGCCGAAGGAAAAGAACATCCTGGTGCACGAAGGCCAGGTGGTGAACAAGGGCGAGAGCGTGGTGGACGGCCCGGCCGATCCACAGGACATCCTGCGCCTGCTGGGATCGGAAGAACTGGCGCGCTACATCGTCGATGAAGTGCAGGACGTGTACCGCCTGCAGGGCGTGAAGATCAACGACAAGCACATCGAAGTCATCGTGCGGCAAATGCTGCGCCGTGTCGTCGTTGAAGCCGTCGGAGACTCGGGCTACATTGCCGGCGAGCAGGTCGAGCGTTCGGAAATGCTCAACACCAATGACGCGCTGCGCGCCGACGGCAAGATCCCTGCGACCTTCAGCAACCTGTTGCTGGGCATCACCAAGGCCTCGCTGTCCACCGACTCGTTCATCTCCGCCGCCTCCTTCCAGGAAACCACGCGGGTGCTGACCGAAGCCGCCATCATGGGCAAGCGCGACGAACTGCGTGGCCTGAAGGAAAACGTCATCGTCGGCCGCCTGATTCCCGCAGGTACCGGCATGGCCTACCACCAGGCACGCAAGGCCAAGGACCTGATGGACGAGGCCGAGCGCCGCGCCATTGCCGACGCCGAAGCTGCCGAACTGGCCGGTGTCACACCGGAGCAGGACAGCGAGACGACCGCTACCGACTAAGCGCTGATTGCTATACTAAAAATAGCGCCCCGGCCCGGCATCACGCTGGCCCGGGGCGCTTTTCATGGCAAAAAGAGGGGTAATCACCCTTTTGGGCCGCGTCGTGTGTTCCTGGCGATACAGCGCCAATCGGGCATAAGCAGATAGCCAGAAATTCGTTGCCAAGACCGGGGCTGGCTGCGGATACTATCGGCAGATTGCGCAAGCGGGTGCCACCGGGTCCACGCCAAGGCAACCCCTTTTCTGACCAAGGAGAACCTCCATGAGCATCCGATTCTGGGCTGCGCTGGCCGCGGCCGGTTTGGGCCTGAGCGCGCAGGCCCAAGACAAAGACAGCCTGTACATTAAAAGCCTTGCTGCCACGTGCGCCAACTGCCACGGTACCAATGGCCATACCGTGGCCGGCTCACCGGTACCGGCGCTGGCCGGCACCCCGCAGGACACGCTGGTGGCCCAGCTGCAGGCTTTCAAGACCGGTGCCCGTCCTGCGACGGTGATGCACCAGCTTGCCAAAGGCTACAGCGACGCGCAGATCGCGCAGATCGCGGCGTACTTCGCCGCCCAGAAGAAACCGTAAGGAGCCCGCGATGAAACGCCGTTCACTGCTGCAATCATCCGCCGCGTTGGGCCTGCTGGGCCTGACGGGCTGTGCCACCGCTCCCGCCGGCATTCCCGCGCGCGCCCAGGTCGTCGTGATCGGCGGCGGCTATGGGGGCGCCACCGCCGCCAAATATGTGCGCCTGCTGTCCGACCACAAGATCAATGTGGTGCTGATCGAGCCCAACGATGCCTTTGTGTCCTGCCCGATCTCCAATCTGGTGCTCGGGGGCAGCAAGCAGATCGCGGACATCACCGTGCCCTACTCCGGCCTGACCCGCAACCACGGCGTCACCGTGGTGAAAGACCTGGCCACCGCCATCGACACGGCGAAGAAAACCGTCACCCTGGGGGGCGGCGCCGTGATCGGCTACGACAAGCTGGTGGTGTCGCCCGGCATTGACCTGAACTTTGCCAGCGTCGAGGGGCTGAAGGAAGCCCACGCCGCCGGCCAGATCTTGCAGGCCTGGAAGGCCGGCCCCGAAACGCTGGCCTTGCGCCGGCAGCTCGAAGCCATGCCCGACGGTGGTGTGTATGCCCTCACCATTCCCGAAGCCCCGTACCGGTGCCCACCAGGGCCCTATGAGCGGGCCTCGCAGATCGCGTGGTACTTCAAGAATGCCAAGCCCAAATCCAAGGTGCTGATTCTGGACGCCAACCCGGACGTGACGTCCAAGGGCGCCCTGTTCAAGAAGGTCTGGGCCGAGCAGTATGCCGGCATCATCGAATACCGGGGTCAGCACAAGGCCACGGCAGTCGATGCAAAGGCCGGCCTCATCAAGTTCGAGGTGCAGGGGGATGTGAAGGCCGACGTCATCAACCTGTTGCCGGCGCAGCGCGCCGGAGCCATCGCCCAGCAGGCCGGGCTCAACAACCTGGCCAACAACCGCTGGTGCGGCGTGCATTACCAGACCTTCGAGTCCACCGCCGCAAAGGATGTGTTCGTGATCGGAGATGCGATCCAGCTCGCGCCCGGCATGCCCAAGAGCGGCCATATGGCCAACAGCCATGCCAAGGTGGCTGCGGCCGCCATCGTGGCGCAGCTTGCCGGCTGGGAGGTCAATCCTGCGCCGGTGCTCACCAATACCTGCTACAGCTTCACCGACAACGTCAACGTGGTGCATGTGGCCAGCGTGCATGAATACGTGGCCGCCGAGAAAACCTTCAAGACCGTGGCCGGCTCGGGGGGCCTGAGCCCCGGGCCGACCGAACTGGAAGGCGCTTACGCGCTCAGCTGGGCACAGAACATCTGGGCGGACACCCTCACTTGACGGCTGCCCCGGGGGTGTCCCTGCCGCTATGGCGGCAACTGCAGGCTACGGCCACCACACTGGAGGCAGTGCGGGCCGGCCGTTCGCTCACTGCCACGCTGGAGGCGGTGGAGCCGCGCCTGCGGCCGGGCGTGCAGGCGCTGAGTTTCCATGTCCTGCGCGGCCTTGGACAGGCGGAGGCGCTGCGCCAGCAGCTGGCGCGCCGCGCGCCACCTCCTGCTGCCGATGCGTTGCTGTGCACCGCATTGGCGCTGGCCTGTCCCGTCGGGAGTGACGACGCACAGTACGAGGCCTTTACCCTGGTGGACCAGGCTGTCGAAGCCGCCAAGCGGGGCGCGGCCACGCGGGCCCAGGCCAATTTCATCAATGCCTGCCTGCGCCGCTTTCTGCGCGAGCGGGACCATCTGGTGGCCAGCACAGCCACCGATCCGGTGGCGCAGTGGAATCATCCGCACTGGTGGATGGCACAGCTGCAGCACGACCATCCCCGGCATTGGCAGGCCATCCTGCGGCACAACAATGCGCGTGCGCCGATGACGCTGCGGGTCAATTCCCGCCAGATTTCCCCTGCCAACTACCTGCTGGCGCTGGCCGAAGCCGGATTGACCGCCGTGCAGGCGGGCCCTGCCGACAGCCCCACGCTGGTGCTGGAGCGGCCGTGCGCCGTGCAGCGTCTTCCGGGTTTCGAGGCGGGCTGGGTGTCGGTGCAGGACGCGGCCGCACAGATGGCGGCGCCCCTGCTGCTGGATGGAGCGCCACCCCCCCGGCGCATACTCGACGCTTGCGCTGCGCCCGGCGGCAAGACGGCCCACCTGCTGGAACGGGTCAACGCCGAGGTGGTGGCACTGGATATCGACGCTGCGCGCTGCCAGCGTATCCAGGCGAATCTGCAGCGCCTGGGGCTGGTCGCCACGGTGCGGTGCGCCGATGCGGCCGACCCCGGCGCGTGGTGGGACGGCCAGCCGTTCGACGCCATCCTGCTCGATGCTCCCTGCACCGCGTCGGGCATCGTGCGGCGCCACCCCGATGTGCGCTGGCTGCGGCGTGCCGGTGACATTGCGCAACTCGCCGCCATCCAGGCCCGGCTGCTGGAGCGCCTGTGGCCCTTGTTGCGTCCGGGCGGACGTCTGTTGTACGCCACCTGCTCGGTTTTCCTGGCCGAGGGCGACGGCCAGATCGAAACGTTTGTTACACGCAACACCGATGTGCACTGGATCCCGTCGCCGGGGCATTTACTGCCCCAAACCGGGGCGGCCGGGGAGGTCTTCCCGGACAATGGTCCAGGTGATCACGACGGTTTTTATTACGCGTTGCTGGAGAAGCGTCCGCACTAGCGGGTGGGCCCTGCTGTGGGCTTTCGCCGTGCTGGTGGTGTTGCCGCCGCCGGTCGCGCGGGCCCAGGCCCGCAGCGCCGAGGTCACGCAAATGCGCGTAGACCGCGCCGAAGATGGCCTGCATCTGTCGGTGGGGGTCGATTTCGATTTGCCGATTCCGGTGGAGGAAGCACTGACCAAGGGCATCGCGCTGTATTTCGTGGCCGAAGCCGAGCTGCTGCGCGACCGCTGGTACTGGTCGGACAAGCGGGTCGCAGCCGTCACCCGCACCATGCGCCTGTCGTTTCAGCCGCTGACGCGGCGCTGGCGGGTCCAGATTTCCGCGAACGGACAGGCACCCAATGGGCCGGAACTCACGCTGGGACAGAATTTCGATAGCCTGGGCGAGGCGCTGGCGGCGGTCCAGCGCATTCCGCGCTGGAAGATTGCCGACATCGCCGATGTGGACGCATCGTCCCGGCATACGCTGGCCTTCACGTTCCGGCTCGATGTCGGCAAGCTGCCCCGTCCCTTCCAGATCGGCGCCGTGGGCCAGAACGACTGGAATATCGTGGCCCGTCGGTCGCAGCGCCTGGCGCCGGAGCCCGAGCGGTGAGCAACAAGCCGGCGGTGGGCGTCATGGCGTCGTCGCGCGGCTTGCGCTGGGGCCTGGTGGTCGTCACGGCCTCCATGGTGGCAATTGGCCTGGTGCTGTTGTTCCTGCTGACCCAGGCCACCAACAACCAGGTGTTCTACGAGCGCAATTACACCCGCCTGTTCATCATCAACGTGGCGGTGGCTGTGCTGCTGCTGGGGGTGATTGCGTGGATCGTCTGGCGCCTGATCTGGCGCCTGCGCCGGGGCCGCTTCGGCAGCCGGTTGCTGATCCGGCTGGCCGCCATTTTTGCACTGGTGGGGCTGCTTCCGGGCATGCTGATCTATGTGGTGTCGTACCAGTTCGTGTCGCGTTCCATCGAAAGCTGGTTCGACGTCAAGGTCGAGGGGGCGCTGGATGCCGGCCTCAATCTGGGGCGCGTGACGCTCGATACGCTGGCTGCAGACCTTGCCACCAAAACCCGCGCTGCCAGCGAGCAACTGGCCGGCAAGTCCGACGCGGTGGCCGGCATCACGCTGGCCCGCCTGCGCGACCAGCTGGCCGCCACCGATGTCACGCTGTGGAGTGCCAGCGGCCAGCTGATTGCGGGCGCGGGCGCATCGCGCTTCCAGGTCAATCCGGAGCGCCCCACGCCGCAGCAATTGCGGCTGGCCCGCACGCAGCGCGCGGTGACGCAGATCGAGGGGCTGGATGACATCGCCGGTACCGAAGTGGCCAGCATCCAGGCCCGTATCCGTGCCCTGGCGCTGGTACCCACCACCAGCCTGGGGCTGTTCGGCGACACCCGTTTTCTGCAGGTCACACAGCAGATACCGGCCAACCTGGTGGCCAATGCGGTTGCGGTGACCGAGGCCAACCGCGAGTACCAGGAGCGCGCACTGGGGCGCGAAGGCCTGCGCCGCATGTATATTGGTACGCTCACGCTCAGCCTGTTCCTGTCGGTTTTCGGTGCGGTGCTGCTGGCGGTGCTGCTTGGGAACCAGCTGGCGCGGCCCCTGTTGCTGCTGGCCGACGGCGTGCGCCAGGTGGCTGCCGGCGACCTCACGCCCAAGATGGTGCTGCAAAGCAAGGATGAGCTGGGCGGCCTGACCCGCTCCTTTGCCGACATGACCCAGCAGCTGTCCGATGCCCGCTCCGAGGTGCAAAGCAGCATGGAGCAGGTCGATGCCGCGCGCGCCAGACTGCAGACCATTCTCGACAACCTGACTGCCGGCGTGATCGTGCTGGACGCCGACAACATCATCCAGAGCAGCAATCCGGGTGCGACCCGCATCCTGCGGGCGCCCATGGCCGCTTTTGAGGGACAGTCGCTCGCCGCCGTACCGGGGCTGGAAGGGTTTGCACAGGGGGTGCAGCAGCAGTTCGACCGGTTCCTCGGCGAGAGCCGGCTGCACGGGCTCGACCATTGGCAGCAGTCCTTCGAGCTCAACGGCGCGAAACCCGGCCTGCCTCCGGATACTATCAATGTGATAGCGCGTGGGGCAGAAATGCCGCTGGACGCACGCCTATTGGTCTTTGACGACATCTCCGAAGTGGTGTCTGCGCAGCGTGCCCAGGCCTGGGGTGAGGTGGCGCGTCGGCTGGCGCACGAGATCAAGAACCCGCTCACCCCGATCCAGCTCTCGGCCGAGCGGCTGGAAATGAAGCTCGACAGCAAGCTCGGGCCCGTGGAGCGGGCCGTGCTGGCCAAATCGGTGAAAACCATCGTCGACCAGGTCGATTCGATGAAGCGGCTCGTCAATGAGTTCCGCGACTACGCCCGCCTGCCCGCTGCCGACCTCAAGCCATTGCAGCTCAACACCCTGGTGGCCGATGTGTTGCAGCTCTACAGCCACGATACGTCTGCCGTGCCGGTCACGGTGCAGCTCGATCCGCAGTGCCCCCCCGTTCTGGGCGACATCCACCAGTTGCGCCAGGTGCTGCACAACCTTTTGCAGAACGCGCAGGATGCCGCCGAAGGCCGGCCCGACGCGCATGTGACGGTGCAGACGCGCTGGAGCGAGACCGCCGGCCGGGTACGCCTGCTGGTGCGCGACAACGGGCCCGGCTTCCCCGAGCATATCCTCAAGCGTGCCTTCGAGCCCTACGTGACAACCAAAACCAAAGGCACCGGGCTTGGCCTTGCCGTCGTGAAAAAGATCGCCGACGAACACCGTGCCCGCATCGACATCGGCAACCGCGAGGTCGATGGGCAACCGGGTGGAGCCGAGGTGTCGTTATCCTTTATAGTTGCAATTTGACAACACCCACCGGGTTGTGAAGGTCACAAGCGGGGCGGGCGCATCTTGGCCCCGGCGCACAACAATCAAAGGCGGCATCCGAACATGGCAAACATACTGGTGGTGGACGACGAGCCAGGCATTCGCGAGCTACTCTCCGAAATCCTCAACGACGAAGGCCACAACATCGAGCTGGCGGAAAACGCCAGCCAGGCACGGGCTGCGCGGGCTTTGGCTCGCCCCGACCTGGTGCTGCTCGACATCTGGATGCCCGATACCGATGGCGTCACTCTGCTCAAGGAGTGGTCGGCCAGTGGTGCACTGACCATGCCCGTCATCATGATGAGTGGGCATGCCACCATCGACACGGCCGTGGAAGCCACCCGTATCGGCGCGCAGGCCTTCCTGGAAAAGCCCATCACGCTGCAGAAACTGCTCAAGGCCGTGGAGCAGGGGTTGGCCAAGGGGCCCCAGCGCAAGCCGGGCACCGGCAATGGTGCGGCGCTGGTGGACTTGACCGTGGAAGCGGCCATGCTGGCGGGGCAGGCGTTGCAGCCCCTGAAAAATCTGGCGCCGCAATCCAAGCAGAACTTCGAGCTGGATCAGCCCTTGCGGGAAGCGCGCGATGAATTTGAGAAAGCCTATTTTGAGTTTCACCTCGCCAAGGAAGGGGGCTCCATGACCCGCGTGGCCGAAAAGACCGGGCTGGAACGCACGCACCTCTACCGCAAGCTTAAGCAACTGGGTGTTGACCTGTCGCGCAGCAAACGCGGCATGGCCTGAAAAACCGCCGCACGGCCTGCTATAATGCGAGGCTCAGGCCCGGTAGCTCAGTCGGTAGAGCAGAGGATTGAAAATCCTTGTGTCGGTGGTTCGATTCCGCCCCAGGCCACCAAATGCAAAATCCCTTGGTTTCTCATGGAGCCCAGGGATTTTTTGCATTCTACGGACGGATTTGTGCTGAGGAATTCTTTGACCCGGGAGCGCCTGCCAGGGCGCTACTCATGGGCAGCGGGCCGCTCGCGGAGTCGGAACTTGTAGGCGTACATGGCCCTGTCGGCATGGCGCAGCAGCGTTTCGTAGTCGGGGCAGGATGTGTCCCATACCGCGTGGCCCACGCTGCAGCCCAGTCCTGCCAGTGAGGCGATACGGCGGCGCAGGCGTTCCTGCATGTGGTCGAGGACCGACTCC
>DASWYJ010000212.1:0-3189 GCA_036405035.1 Burkholderiaceae bacterium | reverse complement strand
CACTTCCGGGACGATCACCGCCCGCGCGTCGCAGCGGCGAACCAGCGATTGGATATCCAGCTTGCCGCGTCCCGGAGGGAAGGGGGCGACGATGGCACCGAGCGCTGCAACCGCCAGGTCGATGGCGCAGCACAACCAGTGATTGGTGAGCTGGTAAGCCACCACATCGCCGGCCACGATGCCCGAATCACGTAGGCTGTGAGCCATCCGTAGGGCTGCATCGAGAAGCTCGCCGTAGGTCACGTCACCTTGCGGTGACAGCACGGCCTTCTTGTCTGGATGCGCTTCGGTTTTGGTGGCAAACAGCGCGAATACGGGCTGGTTCGGATAGGTACCATCCTGCACCCAACGTTGGCGTTCCTCAGCAGGAACCAGGTCGATGATGCCAGCGTTGTTCATGGGAACCTCCAGGGGGCGTTGACAGAGAAGTAGGTCTTGCGACTGAGGCATTCAGAGATGCGGGTGTCGGCAGCGAGCTGTTTGAGGTCTTCGATGACTACACAGGCGCCGATGCCCCGTTCGTTCAGCACCGTTTCCCATTCCGACGCGGGTCGCGTGCGTAAGCGCTCCGCCAGCGTCTGCTGGCAGGTACCCGCAGTGGCAGGAAGGTCCAGCAACATGGCCAGCGACTGGAATTGATCTGGGTGTTGGCAGTCGATGGCGATCAGTCCCGATAGCGTGGGATACACGCCGGACAAGATGCCCCTCGCCGTCTTGTCGCTGCTGTGCATCAGCAGATCGGCGGCTCCCAGCAATGAGCTCTCGACATTAGCCCCCGTGCCCGTGACTGCTCGATTGAGCAACGCGGCCGTCACACCCAGTGCCGCGATCGCGCCGCCCAGCACATCCAACACCGTGAACAGCGAGCCGCCGCGGGTGCCGGATTTACGTGCAATGGCGGCGGACACACCCGACCAGGCCTGGACGGTAAAGTCGGTACCCGGGGCATTGACGGGAGCCCGGCCCCAGCCTCCCGCATAGGCGTAAACGAGATGTGGCTGAACCCTGCGCAGATGTTCAGCATCCAGTTGCATTTCATGGGCCTTGCCGGGCGCCCAGTTGTGCAGAAAGACATCCGCATCGCGGGCGAGCTCGTAGACCAACTGCCGCCCATGGGCGGATTTGATGTCGACCTCGTGAATGGATTTGAGGTGGTTCAGCGCGTCAAAGCGCACCGAACAGCCTTCGGCGCAGGGCGGCATGGCCCGTAAGGGATCGCCACCCGGCGGCTCCAGCCGAATGACTTCGGCCCCCAGCGATGCCAGCAGATGTCCGGCCAGCGGTCCCTGGATGCGCCGACAGGATTCGATGACGCGCACACCCTGCAGCGGCAGCAGTGGCGCAGATGCGGTGTCTCGATGCCTTTGGGGGGACGGCGGGAAAGGCTCGAACTGCCATGGCGTACCCAGTGACTGCTGGTAATCCGTATCCTCCCGGCGCTGCGCATTGGTGCGTACGGGCACGACCGCAACACCCGCTTGCGCTGCCAATTGTTGGATATTTGCGTAACGCAGGCGGGCGAGCGCCGTGAGACAGGCGGCAGGCAGAGGCGACACGGCCCTCGCGTAGCGAAGCAAAAATCCTTTCCAGGCCGTACCGGCCAATTCCGATTCAATACCGACGGCGGTCCAAAAGCTTCGCCATGGTGTACTGTCGAGCGTCTCCAGCTCGAAGGTGATGCCGTCAGCGGAACGAAATGGCGGCCTTAAATGCTGATCGGAGCTGCCCGGCAGAAACGCCTCACGATCTTCCGGTGCCGTGGCGCCTGCTAGATACTGCCCGATACTGAGCAGCCCGCATCCCAGTGGGGAAACCTGAATCTTATGAAATGCTCCGCCGCGCAGCTGCCCCACGGCTGCGGCCAGCGTTCCGTGCAGCGTCATGACGGCGGTAAACGTCGACAGATAGTCCACGCCCAGCGGTTGTGCCTTACCGCTAGCACGGCCATGCACGGACATAAGACCGCTGCCCGCCTGCAGCAGTAGCTCCGAGAGGTGTCGATTTGGCAGCCAGCCGGCTGGAGAGGCGAAGTGGCCCTGGATGGGCGAAATAGCCGGATGCTGCAGCTGGAACGCGGCTCCGTCCGTATCCACAGGCGGCGAGATTGCAAGCGGGCGAATGCCCAGCAATCTGGCCTGTTCCGTCAGGCAAAGTTGCAGTTCATTCCATGTCGGCGGAAACGAAGTGGATGAGTACAGCAGGGAAAATTCATTTAAGAGTGTCGGCATATTCAAGACCGAGAGACAAAAGCGTTGCACTTGCCCCTGGCTTGGAATCGCTAGGGGTCATTCTTTCAGCAGTGTCCCGAGGTGCGATTCAGCCACCGGCGACGGCAGGCAGCACGGTCAAACTGTCACCGGCCGTGAGTGGCGTGTTGAGCCCCTCGGCAAAGCGGATGTCGTCTTCGTTGACGTAGATGTTGACGAAACGATGCACCTGTTCCGCGCTGACCAGCCGGGCCTTCAGGCCAGGGAACTGGCGTTCAAGGTTCTCGATGGCCTCTGCCACCGAGTTGCCTTGGGTGAAAATCTTCTTTTCCCCATTGGTTAGCGGGCGCAGCAAAGTGGGGACGATCACTGAAATTGACATGCAAAACTCCTTTGCCTCCAACTACGGTCGAGGCATTGCTGATTGAAATATTGAACAGTCGCTATTCCATAATGGAGATACTTTCTTCGATGACTTCTCCATGGAGTATTCGGAAACAGCGGGCGCGTTCTTTGGCGTTCTCCCATGTGGAAACAATCAGGTGATGCGCTTCCGGATAGCCCGCATACTCGATGTCTTCCTTGCTCGGATAGGCTTCGCTCGCGGTATGGGAGTGGTAGATGACCCGATGGAATTCGTTGTGGTCATCCAGGCATCGGAATACCTGGAATTGCTCTTGCGAATCGAACTGAAAGAAGGTCTCTGATGCCGCCTGGTTGCGCATTGGGATTACCCGGGTCGCTAACTGGGCTTCCAGTGGAGACGCCACGATTCCACAGGTTTCGAGTGGGTGATCGCGGCGTGCTTGAGCCAGAACCTGCCCCAGCGCCTGACGCTTGATAAGCAATGCCATCTCATAGGCCTCCTATCAGTAGCTAGGCAGAGAAGGGTCCACGTCCTTCACCCAGGCCATCACGCCACCTGCGAGGTTGCGAACGTTGCGCATGCCCAGGTTTAGCAACTCGGCGGTCACGTCGGCAG
>DASWYJ010000211.1:0-4042 GCA_036405035.1 Burkholderiaceae bacterium | reverse complement strand
CAAAGAGGAGATCGAGTCCGGCGCCTTCGAGTGGAAGCTGGACCTGGAAGACGTGCACCTCAACATCGAAGCCCGCCTGACCCAGCTGGTGGGCGACGCGGGCAAGCGCCTGCACACCGGCCGCAGCCGCAACGACCAGGTGGCCACCGACGTGCGCCTGTGGCTGCGCGGCGAGATTGATCTGATTGGCGACCTGCTGAAAGAACTGCAGGTGTCGCTGGTCGATGTGGCCGAGCAGAACGTGGACGTGATCCTGCCCGGCTTCACCCACCTGCAGGTGGCCCAGCCCGTGAGCTTTGGCCACCACATGCTGGCCTATGTGGAAATGTTCAAGCGCGATGCCGAGCGCATGGCTGACGTGCGCCGCCGCACCAATGTGCTGCCGCTGGGCAGCGCGGCGCTGGCCGGCACCACCTACCCGCTGGACCGCGAACGCGTCGCCAAGACGCTCGGAATGGACGGCGTCTGCCAAAACAGCCTGGACGCTGTGAGCGACCGCGACTTCGCCATCGAATTCACCGCCGCCGCCAGCCTGGCCATGGTGCACATCAGCCGCTTCAGCGAAGAACTGATTCTGTGGATGAGCCAGAGCTTTGGCTTCATCGACATTGCTGACCGCTTCTGCACGGGCAGTTCGATCATGCCGCAGAAGAAAAACCCCGACGTGCCCGAACTGGCGCGCGGCAAGACCGGCCGGGTGGTGGGCCATTTGATGGGCCTGATCACCCTGATGAAGGGCCAGCCGCTGGCCTACAACAAGGACAACCAGGAAGACAAGGAACCGCTGTTCGACACGGTGGACACCTTGAAGGACACGCTGCGCATCTTTGCCGAGATGGTGGGTGGCATCACCGTCAAGCCGCAGGCCATGGAGGCCGCCGCCCGCCGCGGCTACGCCACCGCCACGGATTTGGCCGACTACCTGGTGAAGAAGGGCCTGCCCTTCCGCGACGCCCACGAAACCGTGGCCCATGCGGTGAAGACCGCCATCGCCCAGGGCGTGGATCTGTCGGAGCTGCCGCTGGCCACGTTGCAGCAGTTCCACCCCGCCATTGAAGCCGACGTGTTTGGCGTGCTCAGCCTGCAGGGCTCGCTGGACGCCCGGCAAACCCTGGGCGGCACCGCGCCGGTGCAGGTGCGGGCGCAGATTGCCCGGCACCGGGCGCGGCTGGCCTGACGGCTCCGCTCAGGCCGGGCAGGCGCCGAATTCGCGCAGCGCCGGCTCGAAGTTGGCGTTGTCGTGGCCCTCGCGGGTCAGCTTGAGCAGGGCAAAACGCTGCAGCGGCGTGAGCCGGGCCCAGCGCTCCTGCGTCGGCGGCAGCAGGCCGCGGGCGCGTGCCTGGTGGTCCACCGGCAAGGGCACCTCGGTGGTGTCGCGCCAGGCGGGGTGGGGGTCCAGCGCCACATCCTGCGCGGGTTCGCCCATGCGCGCCACAATCAGTTGCCGTAGCACCTGTCTGTAGGCAGCGATCTCGCCGGCGCTGGCGCAGGGCCCTTCCACCAACTGGCGCCGCTCGTCCACCGAAAAGCGCGACCACTGGCGCAGCGTGAGCTTGACACCGCAGTGGTCGAGCTTGAAACGCACCACCATCGGAATGCAGCGCAGCGAGCCCGAAAAGTCCTGCTCGAACCCGAAAATTTCCTGATCATTCATGGCATCGATGTATACAAAAAAACATATCGATGGCATTGCAAGAACCAGGCCAGTCCGCTCCCGGCCTGCCGCTGCGTGACAAAAACCCGGTACCGGGCCCGCTCCGCGCAAACCCGGTAACGCCGAAACCGCCGATCTGGCACACTTCCGGCATGAACGCCTCGATGAACATCCCCGTCTGGTCCGACGACCTGCTGCTCCACGACGAGCGCACCGACACCACGCACCGCGAATTCATGCAGCTGTTGCGCGCGTCCTTCATGGCAACCGACAGCAACCGCCTGCAGCGCTACCAGAAGCTGCTCGAGCACACGGTGGAGCATTTTGCGCAGGAAGACCGCTGGATGCTGGCTACCGGCATGGACGACGGCAACTGCCACAGCAAGGACCACACGATGATCCTGGAAACCATGCGCGAGGTGGAAAAACGCGCGCTGGCCGGCGACATGAGCTTCATCCCGGTAATGAACCAGGCGCTGGCCCAGTGGTTTCCCGACCACGCCAAGACCAAGGACGCCGGCCTCACCCAGTACCTGCAGGAGATCGGCTTCAACACCGCCGAGGAAAAGCTGGCCAATCCGGAAACGGCCCAGCTCAATCCGCATGGTGGCTGTGGCACCCAGAAGGCCTGCGCCTGAGCGCCCGCCACTCCGCGTGAACCGCCCGGACACCGTTCCGGGCTTTTTTTTGCCCGCCCCACCACTTTCCATCGCGCCACCGGCCTGTTAACGTCCATCCCCTGATACAGGGAGGAAGACCATGGTGGGGTATTTTGGCAATCGCCGGCCTGCGGCAGTTCCTGGCCGCTGCATCGCGGCCCTGCTGGCCATGCTGGCGCTGCCGGCCGGTGCGTTCCAGATCATCCAGCTGTCGCCGCAGGGCGAGGTGGCGCAGGTGCGCCAGGTGGTCGCGAAGTTCGACGAGCCCGCCACCCGCTTTGGTGACGCCAAGGCCGCCGATCCGCTGGTGGTGCGCTGCGACGACGCAGTCGCCAGCCAGGGCAGCGGCCGCTGGAACAACGAGCGCGAATGGGTCTTTGAGTTCCGGCGCGACCTGCCACCCGGCGTGCGCTGCACCGCCGAGGCCCGCAGCCCGCTCGCCTCGGTGGCGAACCAGCCGCTGCGCGGCACCACCCGCTTCGCCTTCAACACCGGCGGCCCCTTCGTCAGCCGCGTACATCCGGGCTACGGCCCCATCGACGAAGACCAGTTCTTCGTGCTGCAGCTCAACGGCCCGGCGGCGCTGGCCACGGTACAGCCCAACACCTGGTGCACCAGCGACGCCGTGGGCGAGCGCATCCCCACCCGCCTGATCGACGGCAAGCCGCGCGAAGCAGTGCTGGCGCTGCGCAACCTGGCCAAGGCCGCTGCCCGCGAGCCGCTGCGCTACGTCACGCTGGCCTGCAACCGCAGCCTGAGCCCTTCCGCTAAGGTGCAGCTGGTGTGGGGCGCTGGCGTTGCCACACCATCCGGCGTGGCCAACACGGTGGAAAAGCGCTTCGACTTCGCGGTGCGCGAGCCCTTCTCGGCCACTTTCAGCTGCGAACGCGAGAACGCCCAGGCCGCCTGCCTGCCGATACGGCCGATGCAGTTGTCCTTCAACGCCCCGATCGCCCGCTCGGCGGCCCAGGCCATCCGGCTGCGCTCCGGCGACCGGACCTGGAAGCCGGCGCTGTCCGGTGAATCGGATGAAGACGGCGCCAAGGCCGCGTTCGTGACCGGCGTGCGCTTCGACGGCCTGTTCCCCGAGCAGGCCCGCTTCACGCTGGAGCTGCCCCCCAGCCTGCGCGACGACGCCAACCGCCCGCTGCGCAATGCCGACAACTTCCCGCTGCAGGTGGCCACTGGGGCCATGCCACCGCTGGCCAAATTTGCTGCCGCGCCGTTCGGCATCGTCGAGCGCTTTGCCGAGCCGGGCACCCCGCCGCTGTTGCCGGTCACGCTGCGCAATGTCGAAGCGCTGCTGCCGGCCAGCCAGTTGCGCATTGCCGGGGGCGACGGAACCGCCGCCGGCGCCGCTGCGGCCAAGGGCAGCGTCAGCGACCTGCAGCCCAAGACCGACGCCGACATCATTGCGTGGATGCGCCGCGTGCAGTTCTATGACCGCTTCTTCGTGCCGCGCAGCGCCGCCGCACGGGATGTGAAGGACCCGCTGCCGCCCTCGGTCAACGAGAGTGACCGCGACGCGGTGCAGTCGCGCATGGTTTCGCTGCTCAAGGGCCGGCTGCACACCCGCACGCTGGAGCTACCCAAACCGGTGAGCAACGACCCCCGGCCCTTCGAGGTGGTGGGCATTCCGCTCACGCCGGGTTTCCATGTGCTGGAGATCGAATCGGCCCGGCTCGGCGAGGCGCTGCTCGACGAGAAATTCGGCACGCCGCGCCGCTTC
>DASWYJ010000210.1:0-4945 GCA_036405035.1 Burkholderiaceae bacterium | reverse complement strand
GGACGGCGCCGCCGTGCGCGCCGCCGGTGCTGCGGGCGCCTCGGCCACCACGCTGTCCCCGGCGGGCGCCGGCCACCAGACCCGCACCCCCATTTCGGCCAGCATCGCGCGCTGGCGGGAGTCCAGCTCAGCCATGGTGCCCCCGGGTGATGGCAGTACCGCTCACAGCTTCAGGCTCATCACCAGCGCATGCTCGCGCTGGCCGCCGGCGGCGGGGTAGTAGTTCTTGCGCTCGCCCAGATGGCGGAAGCCGTAGCGCTCATAGATGCCGTAGGCCCGCAGGTTGCTGGCCCGCACCTCCAGCCACAGCCATTGCGCTCCCCGGTTGCGCGACCAGATGGCCAGCCCGTCGAGCATCACCCGGGCCCAGCCCTGGCGCTGGTGCTCCGGAGCCACCGTGATGTTGAGCAGGTGCACCTCGTCCACCCCCTGCATGGCGACGAAATACCCCAGGATGCCGTCGCCGGCCACCAGCAGCTGCGCCTCGTAGCCGCTGCGCAGCGAATCGGTGAAATTGGTGTGGCTCCAGGGGTGGTCATAGCAGCGCTGCTCGATGCGCAGCACGGCGTCGAGCCGGCTCTCGGTCATGGGCTCGAAGCCGGCCACTGCCGGGGTGGGCATCGCGCTCATGACAGGGCCTCCCCGGCCACTTCGGCGGCCCGCGCCGCGCGCTCGGCAGTGGTCAGCGCCACCTTGTCGCGCACATACAGCGGCAGTGCGTCATCCGGCGCGACCGCCTGGCCGGCAGCCAGCAGCGCCGGCGCCAGCCGGACCATCGCGGCAGCAGTGGGCAGCGCCGCCAGGTGGCGCAGGCCGGCGGGCAGCCGGCTGCCGTAGGGCGCCTGCACATTGCCGGCCAGCACCCAGCCGGTGGGCACGTCCAGCGCTTCGGGCGCCACCAGCGCAAAACCCTGGGCGGCCAACGGATCGGCGGCGGCAAAGTCGTAGCGGGCGCAGTAGATTTCGTCCATCCGCGCGTCGAGCGCGGCCACCACCTGCAGCACGCCATGGGCATGGCGGGCTTCGTCGGCCAGCGCCAGCAGCGTGTCCACCGGCAGCACCGGCACGCCGGCGCCCAGCGCCAGCCCCTGGGCCACGGCGCAGGCGGTGCGCAGGCCGGTGAAGGAACCGGGGCCGCGGCCAAAGGCGATGGCGTCGAGCTGGTGCAGGGCCACGCCGGCCTCGGCCAGCAGCGCGCGCACGGCGGGAATCAGCGTGGCCGAGGCCTGCGCGCCGCCGGGGCCGCTGTGCTGCCACAGGCGCGGCGCGGCGCCACCCGTGCCAACCGCGATCGACAGGGTTTCGGTGCTCGTATCAAAGGCCAGAATCTGCATCAGGAGGCGATTTTTGCATCATTTGGGGCCATGGCCAGCGCATCGTGGCACTATTGCGCTTCTTTTTTGATAGCATCAGTCGCGACGGCGGGCGGCAGGGTGCGGCGCACCGCCTGCACCCCGAACAGGATGCCGGCCGTCACCAGCGCCAGCCCGAGCCACAGGTTCCATGACAGCGGCTCGCCGAGGAACACCACCGCCGCCAGGGCCGACAGCACCGGCACCAGCGCGGTGATCATGGTCGAGCGGATCGGGCCGAAGTAGCGGATCATCTGCGTGAACGCAATCCCCGACACCACCACCGAGCCCAGCCCCTGGAATGCCGCCTGGAACAGCACCTCGCCCCAGGGCGCGCTGGCCAGCCGGCTGGGAATCACGCCCAGCGTGGCCAGCAGCGCATAGGCCGGCAGGTAGGTCACGCAGGCGAACACCGTGATGGCGATGGTGCCGCGCACCGCATCGAGCTGGTAGCGGCGGGCCAGCACGCTGTACACCGCCCAGCAGGCCGCTGCCGCCATGAACAACACATCGCCCTTCCAGACCACGCCGCCGTCGAAAGCGCGCAGCAGGCTGGCGCCGCCCACCAGCAGGTCGCCCACCACGATCAGCCCCAGGCCCAGCGCACGGAACGGCGTGATGCGGTCGCGCAGGATGAGCGCGGCCAGCAGCGCCGTCCACAGCGGCAGGCTGCCCGGCATCAGCACCGAGGCGTGGGCGGCCGGCGCGAAGAAGAATCCGGTGTAGGTGAGCGCGGCGTAGCCCAGGCCGCCAAAGGCGCCCACGGTGGCCGACAGGCGCCAGTCCAGCGGCGACAGGCCCAGCCAGCCTGCCGGGCCGCCGGCACGCACCTGCTGGCGCACCAGCCACCAGCCCCAGGGCAGCAGCACGCAGCTGGCGCCCACGATGCGGGCCAGGCCGATGTCGAACGGCGACAGATGCCGCTGCGCCGAGGCGCGGGCAATGACGATGAATGCCGTCCAGACCACGACGGTGACCACCGCTGCAGCGATGCCGATGGCTTTCGGGGACGCAGCGAAGGGCAGGCGCATCGGCGGATTATCGGAGCGCGGCCGGTTTTGCGCTGACGCGCTGTAGACTCGTTTGAACGCCCATGCCACCACGCCCGACGTCCCTCCCGCTCCTCCTTCTGCTGCGCTGCGGCCTGGCGCCGCTGCTGGCCGCCCTGCTGCTGGCCGGCGCGCCACGCCCCTCCGCCGCCCAGCCCGCGCAAACGCTGCCCCCGGAGGTGGAGGCCGCGCTGGCCCGGGCCCGGCTGCCGCGCGAGGCGCTCTCCGTGCTGGTGGTGGACGCCCAGGGCAAAGCACCGCCGCGGCTGGCCTTCAACGCCCAGGTGCCGATGAACCCGGCCTCGGTGATGAAGCTGGTCACCACCTATGCCGCACTCGACCAGCTCGGCCCGGCCTGGAGCTGGGCCACACCGGTCTATGCCGACGGCCCCGTGCGCGACGGCGTGCTGCACGGCAACCTCTACATCCGGGGCCAGGGCGACCCCAAGCTGGTGGTCGAACGGCTGTGGCTGCTGCTGCGCCGCGTGCAGGGCCTGGGCATCCGCGCCATTGCCGGCGACATCGTGCTGGACCGCTCGGCCTTCGAGGTGGCCGAGCAGGACCCGGGCGATTTCGATGGTGAACGGCTGCGCCCCTACAACGCCACCCCCGACGCCCTGCTGCTCAACTTCAAGTCGCTGGTGCTCACCTTCGTGCCCGACCGCGCGGCCGGCACCGCCAGCATCGCCAGCGACGTGCGGCTCGCCGGTGTGGCACTGCCCGCCAGCGTGCCGCTGGTGGCCGGCGAATGCGGCGACTGGCGCGGCACCCTGCGCGCCGATTTCAGCGACCCGGCCCGCATCCGCATGGTCGGGGGCTTTCCGGCATCCTGTGGCGAGCGGGTCTGGCCGCTGGCCTACACCGAGCCGGCCAGCCACGCCCGCCGCGTGGTCGAGGGCCTGTGGCGCGACCTCGGTGGCCAGCTGGCCGGCAAGGTCCGCGAAGGCCGGCCACCGCCCGGGCTGCGCCCGGTTTTCGAGATGACCTCCCCCACCCTGGCGGAAGTGGTGCGCGACATCAACAAGTTCAGCAACAACGTGATGGCCCAGCAGGTGTTCCTCACGCTGAGCCTGGCCGCACGCGGCACCGGCACGCTGGAAGGCTCGCGGGAACTCGTGCGCGGCTGGTGGCGCAACCGCTTCGGTGACACCGAGCCCGCCCCGCTGATCGACAACGGCTCCGGCCTGTCGCGCAACGAACGCATCACCGCGCAGGCACTGGGCCACATGCTGCAGCTGGCCTGGGCCTCCCCTGTCATGCCGGAACTGCTGGCCTCGCTGCCCATCAGCGGCATGGACGGCACGCTGCGCCGCAGCACAGTGCGGCTGCCCGGTAGCGCCCACCTAAAAACCGGCAGCCTGCGTGACGTGGTCAGCCTGGCGGGGTATGTGGACGCCGCCAGCGGCCGGCGCCAGGTGCTGGTGGCCTTCGTCAACCATCCCAACGCCAATGCCGCCCGCCCCGCGCTCGACGCGCTGGTGGAATGGGCAGCGCGCGACCAGTAAAGACACGGAGGCTCGCACATGACCGACCTCATCGGCTACCTCGCCGCCGGCCTGACGACGCTGAGCTTCGTACCGCAGGCCTGGATGACCTGGCGCAGCCGCGACGTGCGCGGCATCTCGCTGGGCATGTACAGCGTGTTCACCGCCGGCGTGGCGCTGTGGCTGGCCTACGGCGTGCTGCTCGGCGCCTGGCCGGTGGTGGTGGCCAACGCCATCACGCTGGCGCTGGCCCTCTCCATCCTGGTGATGACGCTGCGCTGGCGCTGAAACATCCCCGTACACGGCTTGGTACATACCCGCTGCCCGCCCGCCGCGCATCCCGCGTAGCATCCTCCAGACAAAAAGAACGGTCGTTCTTTTGCAACCAGGAGATGGGTGTGAAAAATTTCAAGATGGGCTTGGCCCTGCTCGCCGCAACGCTGATGCTGGCCGCATGCGGCGGCGGCGACGATGACGAGAAGCCGCGCAGCGTCACCTCGGTCAAGGTGATGGGCGACAGCCTGGCCGACAGCGGCACCTTCACCGGTGTGCCTGGCTTTGGCCGCATTTTCTCGGTGCAGGGCAGTGCGAACGAACCCAATGTGGTGTGGACCGAGCGCATCGCGGTGGCCTACGGCCTCTCCGGCCTGTGCAACTACTACCGCTCCAACGGCAGCTCGTTCAGCACCAATCCCACGCCGGGCTGCTCCAGCTACGCCATTGGCGGCAGCCGCATCAACAACCTGGCCGACCTCGGTCCGCTGAGCCCGCTGTCCATTCCCAAGCAGTTGCAGGACGCCGGCGCGGGTGGCAACTACCCGGCCACCGACCTGCTGCTGATCGACGGCGGCGGCAACGACGCGGCCGACCTCGTGACCGCCTACCTGCGCGCGGCTGCGGGCGACACGGCCATCTACCCGGCGCTGCTCCTCACCGTGCTGAGCGGCGATGTGGTCAGCAGTACGCTGGCCATGCCCAACGGCGCGGCACAGGCAGGCAACCTGTACATGAACAAGCTGGCCGACCGCTTCTACAACGCGATCCAGACCCACGCGCTGGA
>DASWYJ010000209.1:0-2109 GCA_036405035.1 Burkholderiaceae bacterium | reverse complement strand
CCGGGGGGTGTACACCGAGCGCCTGCTGATCCGGGATCTGTCGCCACAGGCGCTGCTGCTGGCCGATGTGGCGCACCGCAGCGTGGCGCTGGCCGCCGACCAGGTGGCCCGCGCCCGTGCCATCGTGATCTCCACACCGGTGTACAAGGCCGCCTACAGCGGGGTGCTGAAGGTGTTCCTCGACCTGCTGCCGCAGACCGCGCTGAAAGGCAAGGTGGTACTGCCGCTGGCCACCGGAGGCAGCCCGCACCACATGCTGGCGCTGGACTACGCGCTGCGGCCCGTGCTGCAGTCGCTGGCGGCCCGTCACATCCTGCCGGGTGTGTATGTCACCGATGCCCAGGTGTCGCTGCTGCCGGAGGGGGCCCACCAATTGACCGCCGACGTGGCCAGCCGGCTGGACGAGGCGGTGGACACCCTGTGCGCCGAGGGCTTCCGGGTGCCGGCCACCACCGGCTTCGAGCCGGTCCCGTTTTCGCGCGTGCGATGTAGCGTCTGACACATGCCTGTGCGCCGGGCGACCGCGCGGCGCTTTCCGTCTCTCCCGATCATTGCCCGCCTCGCAGCGGCATGGACAACTGTTGCCCGCCCGTTCCCGAAAGGACTGTTTCATGACCAATCCCAGCCACCATCTGTCGGACTTTCCGGTCCCCGATGAATCCACCGCGTCGCCCACATGGACCCGCGTGATCGCCATCCTGCGCAACCTCACCATTGCCACGGTGGTGGTGGCTGCCGTGGCGCTGATCGCCAACTTCCTGTTGCTGCCTGCAGCCCACGCCCAGGCCCGCGGCGAGCTGCGCATCGGCTACCAGAAGGCGGCCAGCCTGTTCGTGCTGCAGAAGTCGCAGGGTACGCTGGAGAAGAAGCTGGCGCCGCTGGGCTTTGGCGTGAAATGGGTGGAGTTTCCCGCCGGCCCCCAATTGCTCGAAGGCCTGAACGTGGGCTCCATCGACGTCGGTTATGTCGGTGAGGCGCCACCCATCTTTGCGCAGGCCGCAGGCGCCCGCTTTGTCTACATTGGCCACGATCCGGCCGCCCCACAGGCTGAAGCCATCGTGGTGCCGAAAGATTCGGCGATCCGCACCGTGACCGACCTCAAGGGCAAGAAGGTTGCGCTGAACAAGGGCTCCAACGTCCACTACCTGCTGGTCAAGGCACTGGAGAAAAACGGCCTGAAGTACGCCGATGTGCAGCCCGTGTTCCTGGCCCCGGCCGATGCCCGGGCCGCATTCGAAAAGGGGGCGGTGGATGCCTGGGTGATCTGGGATCCGTTCCTGGCTGCTGCCGAGAAGCAGGTGGGCGCCCGTGTGCTGGTCGATGGCACCGGCCTGGTCAACAACCACCAGTTCTACCTGGCCGAGCGGGGATTCACGGAAAAGCACCCGCAGGTCATTGCCGCGCTGTTTGACGACGCAGTGGACCGGGGCCGCTGGCTGACCGCCAATTCCGACGAGGCCGCCCGTCTCATCGCACCGCTGCAGGGGCTGGACGTCGAGGTGGTGAAGCTCAGCCTGCGCCGCTACCCGCTGAACGTGGTGCCGGTGTCGGCCCAGGTGGCCGCCGAGCAGCAGAAGGTGGCCGACGTGTTTCACGAACTCAAGCTGATTCCGCGCCCGATCAAGGTGGCGGACGCGCTGCCGGCCAAGCCGGTCAGCACGGCCGGAGTGGCGCCTGCCCCCACACCGGCACGCTGAGTGCAGCCGGGATTCGCCGATGCTTACCCGCTCTTTCCCCATGCGCCGCCGCCTGCTCAAGGTTCTTGCGCTGACCGCCGCCTCCTGGGGTCTGGCCCCGCAGGACGTGCTGGCCCAGGCCGGTGATGCCCGGTCTCCCGATGTGCTGCGCATCGGCTACCAGAAGTCGGCTGCGAATCTGGTCATCGTCAAGCAATCGGGCTGGCTGGAAAAGCGCCTGCCCCAGACCCGGGTGACGTGGATCGAATTTCCGGCGGGGCCGCAACTGCTGGAGGCCCTGTCGGTGGGCAGCCTGGAGTTCGGCATGACGGGCGATTCGCCTCCGGTGTTCGCCCAGGCTGCCGGCAAGGACCTGGTGTACGTCGGGGCCGAGCCGCCCAAGCCCGACAGTTCGGCCATTCTGGTGCTGAAG
>DASWYJ010000208.1:0-3554 GCA_036405035.1 Burkholderiaceae bacterium | reverse complement strand
CGTGGGTGTGGATGGTGACGTTGCGCAGGCTTTTCAGCTTGGCCACCAGCACCGCGTCGGCCTTGAGCTGCTCGGCAAACTCGATGAGCGTGACGTGCTGCACCAGACCGGCGAGGTCAATGGCCGCTTCCACACCGGAGTTGCCGCCACCAATGACGGCCACCTTCTTGCCCTTGAACAGCGGGCCGTCGCAGTGCGGGCAGTAGGCCACGCCCTTGTTTTTGTACTCCTGCTCGCCGGGCACGTTCACATTGCGCCAGCGCGCGCCGGTGGCGAGGATGATGGAGCGGCTTTTCAGCTCGGCGCCGTTGGCCAGCCGCACCGTGGCCAGGCCGCCGGGTTCGCTCTCGGCTTCCAGCGCCGCCACCCGCTGGCCGTTCATGATGTCGACCTCGTAGGCGCGCACATGGGCTTCCAGCGCAGCGGCGAATTTGGGGCCATCGGTTTCCTTCACCGAGATGTAGTTCTCGATGCCCATGGTGTCCAGCGTCTGGCCACCAAAACGCTCGGCCACGATGCCGGTGCGGATGCCTTTGCGGGCCGCGTACACGGCCGCTGCGGCGCCGGCCGGGCCACCGCCGACGATGAGCATGTCGAACACGTCTTTCTGGCCCAGCTTGACGGCATCGCGCGCGGCGGCACCGGTGTCCACCTTGGCCAGAATCTCGGCCAGTTCCATGCGGCCGGAGCCGAACGGTTCGCCGTTCAGGTACACGGCGGGCACGGCCATGATCTGGCGCTCGTCCACTTCCTGCTGGAACAGGCCACCGTCCACCGCCACGTGGCGGATGCGCGGGTTCAGCACCGCCATCAGGTTCAGCGCCTGCACCACGTCCGGGCAGTTGTGGCAGGTCAGTGACATGTAGGTCTCGAACACCAGGTCGGCATCGAGCGCCTTGATCTGGTCGATCACGTCGGCCTCCACCTTGGGCGGGTGGCCGCCGGCCTGCAGCAGCGCCAGCACCAGGGAGGTGAACTCGTGGCCCATGGGGATGGCGGCAAACCGCAGGCCCATGTCGGCACCGGCACGGGTGATCTGGAAAGACGGCTTGCGCGCATCGGCACCGTCAAAGCGGGCCGTGACCTTGTCGGACAGGCTGGCGATGTCTTCCAGCAGCTCGCGCATCTCGGCCGATGCCGGGCGGTCGTCGAGCGAAGCCACCAGTTCCACCGGGTGCAACACACGCTCCAGGTAAGCCTTGAGCTGGGTTTTGAGGGTGTCGTCCAACATGGTGTTTCTCCTTGGAATGCTGATTTTTGGTCAAGCCGGGTCAACAGCCCCCTGAAACAAGGGGCTGGCAGCGGGGCTCGGGGCGGAACCGGTGGCCCTGAGGCCACCGGCAGCGGCAGGGTTAGATCTTGCCGACGAGGTCCAGCGACGGGGTCAGCGTCTTGGCGCCTTCGTTCCACTTGGCCGGGCAGACCTGGCCAGGGTTCTTGGCGATGTACTGGGCAGCGGCGACCTTGCGCAGCAGTTCCTTGGCGTCACGGGCGATGCCGTTGTCGTGGATTTCTGCGGCCTTGATGACGCCTTCGGGGTTGATCACGAACGAGCCGCGCAGGGCCAGGCCTTCGTCTTCGATCAGCACGTCGAACTGGCGGGTCAGCCGGTGGGTCGGGTCACCCACCAGGGCGAACTGCGACTTGCCCACGGCGGGCGAGGTTTCGTGCCAGACCTTGTGGGCGAAGTGGGTGTCGGTGGTGATGACGTACACCTCGACGCCGCGCTTCTGGAAGGCTTCGTAGTTGTCGGCCAGGTCTTCCACTTCCGTGGGGCAGTTGAAGGTGAAGGCGGCAGGCATGAACACGAATACCGACCACTTGCCCTGCAGGTCTTTTTCGCTGACGTCGATGAACTTGCCGTTCTTGTAGGCCTGGGTCTTGAACGGTTGGATGGCGGTATTGATGATGGACATGGCGTGTTCGCTTTATGGTGAAAGTTAAAAGAACTGCAAATAAACATCGCAGGACTTGAATCTTAGGGTTTTCACCAGCTTTTGCCCAGTCAATTGACACAATGAAACGAATAGGGAATCTCAATCCATCGTGGCGGATTCCAAGCCCCAGTCAAAAAGTGGCAGGTGCCCGACCGCGCCCCACCAGGCCGGCAGCAGGGTCTGGTAGCGGGCTTCACGGTAGCGCTGGTCCATGAGCAGCACGGTCCCGGTATCCGTTTCCGTACGCACCACCCGGCCGGCCGCCTGCACCACCTTCTGGATGCCGGGGTAGACATAGGTGTAGTCATGGCCCCGGCCAAACCGGGCTTCCATGCGGGCACACACCGCCGCATTCACCCGGTCGAACTGGGGCAACCCGAGCGTGGCGATGAAGGCGCCCACCAGCCGGCGGCCCGGCAGGTCCACGCCTTCGCCGAATACACCGCCCAGCACGGCAAAACCAATGCCCTGCCCGGTCTCGACAAAGCTGTCCAGAAAAACCTGCCGGCCCGGCTCATCCATGCGGCGGGACTGCTGCCAGACCGGAATGTGGGGATGGCGCTGCGCCAGCCGGTCCCGGGCCATGGCCAGATAGTCGAAACTGCTGAAGAACGCGAGGTAGTTGCCCGGTTGCCGGGCAAACTGCCGGGCCATGGCGTCCACCAGCGTATCCAGCGTGCCGGCGCGTCTGCCCCGCTGGGTGGATACCGGCACCACCCGCACGGCGAGCTGCGCCGGTGCAAACGGCGTGGGCACGTCGATGTGCCGCGTGCTGTCAGGCAGGCCCAGCAGGTTGTGGTCGTAGTCCTGCGGGTACAGGGTGGCGGAGAACAGCACCAGCGTATCGGCAGCCGCAATGCGGGACGCCAGAAATGGCGCCGGCACGACATTGCGCAATGCCAGCCGCCCGGCCCCCCAGTCGTCGGGCTGCAACGGAGCGTCGATGACGGCCTGGGCCGGCGCAGCAGCACCACTGTCGGGCACCGGGTTGGCCAACCGGTCCAGCTCGCACAGCGAATGGTCGGCCAGGGCCTCGGCCAGCGCCGCAAATCCCAGGGTGCGGAAATAGAACGGCAGCAGCGCGCCGTGCGCGTCGGTGGGGTGGTCGTTCAGGTGCTCGGCGATCGCGGTGTTGAGCTTCTGCAGGGCGCGCACCCAGTCTTCGGGCAGGGTATCGAGCAGCTCCCATGGCGGGGGCCCGCCATCGCCCGCGTCTCCCGCCAGCAGGAACTGCCACTGGTTCAGCAAGGCATCCAGCCTGCCGCGAATGGCCGGAGTAACCAGGGGCCGCACGGCCAGTGCCTCGGCATGGGTCAGGTCGGCGCTGTACATGCTGCAGGCACGGGCATACAGGTTGTGCGCCTCGTCCACCAGCACGGCCACGCGCCAGCCCATCTGCACCGTCATCGCATACAGCATGGCACTGCGGTCGAAGTAGTAGTTGTAGTCGCCCACCACCACGTCGGCCCAGCGCACCATCTCATGTCCCAGGTAGTACGGGCATACGCCGTGGGCCAGCGCCACGCTGCGCAGCGCCGCCGGCTGCAGCCAGCCCGCCTGCGCCGCCGCCGCTCGCGCAGCCGGCAGCCTGTCGTAGAAGCCATGCGCCAGCGGGCA
>DASWYJ010000207.1:0-9216 GCA_036405035.1 Burkholderiaceae bacterium | reverse complement strand
CGTTGTCGATGACCGGGCCAATCGTGACCTGGGCATCCGGGAAAAGATCCTTCACCGCGTAGGCCAGCAAGTGCGCGGTCGAATGGCGGATCAGGTCCAGCCCTTCGGGGTCCTTGGCCGTGATGATGGACAGCGCGCTGTCCGATGTGATCAGGCAACTGGTATCCACCAGCTTGCCGTTCACCTTCCCTCCCAAAGCGGCCTTGGCGAGACCGGTACCGATGGACGCGGCAATTTCGGCCACAGTCACCGGGCCGGGATATTCCCGCTTGGAGCCGTCAGGAAGGGTAATGTGGATCATGGTGCGATAGTCTTCAAAACATGTACCCGGCGCCTTCTCGGGAGCGCGCCGCCAACAACAATGCCGGGACCAATGAAAAAGGCCCGCATTTCCATGCGGGCCTTTCAGTAATTGGTGGGTGATGCAGGGTTTGAACCTGCGACCCCTGCCGTGTGAAGGCAGTGCTCTACCGCTGAGCTAATCACCCGTCAAGCAAGCCCTCTATTATGCCACAGGCTTGCGCGGTTTTCAGTGAAACTGTTCTTCTTCGGTCGAACCGGTCAGCGCCTTGACGCTGGACGAACCGCCCTGGATCACGGTGGTCACGTCGTCGAAGTAGCCTGCGCCCACTTCCTGCTGGTGCGACACAAAGGTGTAACCCTTTTCGCGGGCTGCGAATTCGGGCTCCTGCACTTGCTGAACGTAGTGCTTCATGCCTTCGCCGCGGGCATAGGCGTGAGCGAACTGGAACGTGTTGTACCAGTTGACGTGGATACCGGCCAGCGTGATGAACTGGTACTTGTAGCCCAGTGCCGACAGGTCTTCCTGGAAGGAAGCGATCTGGCTGTCGTTGAGGTTCTTCTTCCAGTTGAACGACGGCGAGCAGTTGTACGACAGCAGCTTGCCGGGGCAGGAAGCATGCACGGCCTGCGCGAATTCACGGGCGAAGCCGATGTCGGGCACGCCGGTTTCGCACCACACCAGGTCGGCGTAGGGAGCGTAGGCAACACCACGGCTGATGGATTGCTCCAGGCCGTTCTTGACGCGGTAGAAGCCTTCTTGGGTGCGCTCGCCGGTCAGGAAAGGCTTGTCGTTGGCGTCGTGGTCGGAGGTGATCAGGTTGGCAGCTTCGGCATCGGTACGGGCCAGCACGATGGTGGAGACACCCATCACGTCGGCGGCGAAACGGGCCGAGATCAGCTTCTCGCAGGCTTCCTGCGTCGGCACCAGCACCTTGCCACCCATGTGGCCGCACTTCTTCACGGCAGCCAACTGGTCTTCGAAGTGCACGCCGGCAGCGCCCGCGGCAATCATGTTCTTCATCAGTTCGAAGGCGTTCAGTACGCCGCCGAAACCGGCCTCCGCATCGGCCACGATCGGCAGGAAGTAGTCGATGAAGTCCTTGTCGCCGGGGCCAATGCCACGCGACCACTGGATTTCATCGGCGCGCTTGAAGGTGTTGTTGATGCGGCGCACCATGGTGGGCACCGAGTCGTACGCGTACAGCGACTGGTCGGGGTACATGGTTTCGCTGGTGTTGCCGTCGGCGGCGACTTGCCAGCCCGACAGATACACGGCTTCCAGGCCAGCCTTGGCCTGCTGCATGGCCTGACCGGCGGTGATGGCGCCGAAAGCATTGACGTAGCCCTTCTTGGCGCCACCGTTGACCTTGTTCCACAGCGTTTCGGCACCGCGCTTGGCCAGCGTGTACTCGGGCTGCAGGCTGCCGCGCAGGCGCACGACGTCAGCGGCGCTGTAGCCGCGCTTGACGCCCTTCCAGCGGGGGTTGGTAGCCCAGTCTTTTTCCAGGGCGGCGATTTGCTGTTCGCGGGTAAGTTGGGACATCAGTCACTCCATGCGTTGGTTGAAAACGAATCGGAAATCAGGCGGAAGCAAGATGCTTACCGACACCATAAATGTAGGTCTTGTATAAGACATTGTAAAGCTCTTATGTCTTATACAAGACATTATTATAAATAAGCCAAATCAACGACTTAGAGCTGCAACGCCACAATGCGGGAATTGGTTTCTCATATTGAGAAATAATTTTGCGGCGCAGCATTTCACCATTCCACCATGCAAAAGAGCGGAAGCAGATGGCGAAAATCGGATGCACGCTCAGCCGTGTCGCTCGCGTACCCAGTCGCCCCCCGGCAGTATCGGTGCACCAGCCAGGTAATGTGGATTGATTTCATACACGATGCAGCGCAATGTCCGCCCCGCCACCTCGACAGGTATCTCGCGCTTCGCGTACTCGTCGGTCTGCTGCGGGTAAACCGCTTCCAGTTCGTCCAGATCACGCTCCAGCGCCGGGGAAATTGCATAGACCTCGCCCAGCACCACCCCACTCCCGCCCAGAACTGCGCCGGGATAGGCACCAAGGTGGTACAGCGTCCCCGCGATGCACGCTTCTCCGACAAACCGGGGCACCGGTTGGCGCAGCGTGATGTCGTTGTCATCGCCACGGCGCAGCGTCCCGTACACGAAAACGTAGCGCTCCCCGGTTGAAGCCGACAGCATGCTCAGTCCAGCCTGCGGGAATGCACAACGATGCCATCTTCATCGGCATACAGCCAGTCACCGGGGCGCACCCAGACACCCTGGATCTGCACCGCCACGTCGCGCAGCCCCTCGTTGCGCTTCTCGGTGGGCAAGGGCATGGGTGCGAGCGCACGGATTCCCACCGGCTGAACCGCCAGCTCGGCCAGATCACGCACACATCCGTCAACCACCACGCCAGCCCAGCCATTGCGTGCAGCCGCAGCGCCCAGATTGCCGCCCAGCAGCGCGCGCCGCAGCGAACCACCACCGTCAACCACCAGCACCTTGCCAACCCGGCCGGCGGGAGTGTCATCGAACCCGGGAGAGTCCACCGCCGCCTTGACGAGGGTGTTGTCCTCAAAGCACTTGACGGTGACCACCGGCCCGTGGAAGCGGGTCACCGCACCAAAATCGCGAAAAACCGGCGGCAGGACACGGAAGTCGCCGTCACTCTCGTTTTTATGGGCGTCGCACAGGTCACAGGTTGCAATGGGGTTGCTCATGGCAGTTCTCTCTCCAGTCAATGGCTACGACAACCGTGCGCGGCAGCCGCTGCCGCACCACGGAGAAAGTGGGCAAGGATACCGAATTTGGTACCCCGATCACCTGGCCGCGACTGCAGTACATGCCTCTCGGAAAGTCGTGCAAACCCGTATGCCGGAGACCCCGGCGCGCGCCTACCGCACGATTTGTGCGCTTTCAGAGGTAAATCCGCAACGCTACAGAGTGAAAAATGCCTTTTCTCCCTTGGAACGGGTCATTTTCTCCAGTAGCATCCGATTTGCCGGTGGAGAAGCAGTTTTTCACTGGTGATCAATCAACTTCTAGAAGGAAAATTCATCATGGCAACTGCGAAAAAAGCCCCGGCAAAAAAGGCGCCGGCAAAGAAGGCGGCTCCTGCTAAGAAAGCTGCACCGGCAGCAAAGAAAGCCGCCGCACCGGCGAAGAAAGCGGCTCCTGCAAAGAAGGCCGCACCGGCGAAGAAAGCAGCTCCTGCAAAGAAAGCTGCACCAGCCAAGAAGGCCCCCGCGAAGAAGCGCACGCCCAACGCTGCTTTCATGAAGGCCCTGACCCCCAGCGCCGCACTGGCTGCCGTGATTGGCGACAAGGCCATTCCGCGCACCGAGATCGTCAGCAAGCTGTGGGTCTACATCAAGAAGCACGGCCTGCAGGACAAGCTGAACAAGCGCATGGTCAACGCCGATGCCAAGCTGAAGGAAGTCTTCGGCAAGGCCCAGGTGTCGATGTTCGAGATGGCTGGCCTGATCGGCAAGCACGTCAAGTAAGCCACGCCTGCGCCACCCCCCAAGGCCGGCTGCATGCCGGCCTTTTTCATGCGGCTGCGGGAACGCGGGTACGCACACCCACACCCAGTGCCGCAACAACGCTCAGCAGCAGCACGGCCGCCGCACCAATGAGCGTGGCGTTGTACCAGCCCCGGTCCATGAAGGTACCAAACACCACCGGGGAAATGGCAAAGCCGATGTCCAGCCCCGAATACACCATGCCGTAGACGCGGCCCGTGGCCCCCTTGGGGGTGGCCTTCTTGATCATCATGTCGCGCGAGGGCCCGCCAATGCCCACCGCGAAACCCGTGGCCGCCAGCACCACCATCGTCAGGGTGGCGCCAAACACTCCGGCCCCGCAAAGCGCCAGCAGCACCGCCGCCAGCGACATGCAGATGGCCACGACACGGTCGCTGTTGGCCACCCGCGAGGCCACAAAGCCACCCACCAGCATGCCCACCGCACCACTCAGCATGTAGCCGGTAAGCGTGAGCGTGGCGGCTTCGAAACTCACCCCATGCAGCTTCTGCAGGATGGACGCGGAGAAGCTCTGGATGACCGCGAGGGTCATGGTGGACAGCAGGAAGAACCCGAAACACCACCACACGACCGGCAGCCGCATGAATGCCATGCCATCGCCGGCGGTGCCACCGGTGTGCCGCACCGCGCGATCGGTTCGCAGGGTGTCGCGCTTCACGTACAGCAGCACCCCGACACCGGCAAACAGCAGTGCCGCCGCCACATAAGCCGCGCGCCAGCCCGCCAGCGCGGTGATGCCGGCAAAGAAGACCGGCGCCACCGCCCAGCCGAGGTTGCCCGTCAGGCCATGTGCGCTGAAAGCATGGCCCAGGCGCAGCGATGACACCCGCTGGTTCAGGATCGTGAAATCGGCCGGATGGAGCGGTGCATTGCCCATGCCGGCGAGTACCGCCACCAGGACAAGCCCCGCGTAGCCGGTGGCCAGAGAGCCCGCCACGGCGGCGGCGGCAAACAATGCCATGGCCACCAGCAGGACCGGTCGCGCACCCAGGCGGTCCACCACAAAGCCGGCGCAGGCCTGCCCAACCCCGGAGACCACAAAAAACACCGTCATCAGCAAACCGAGCTCTGAAAAACTCAGCCCGAATTCGCGCATGAACACGGGAAACAGCAGCGGCAGCAGGAGATGGCCAAAATGCGAGGCGGCATGGGCCAGCCCCACCAGGCCGATCACGGAGGCGTCCTGCCGCAGCGGCACCGCCGCAGCGGGGAGCGCGCCGGTCGGGGAAAGGGTTGCAGTTGTCATGCAGCAATGGTAATTTCGCTGCCGGAATCCAAAAAGCGATGAAAAGCCAATCACCGTCGAATTCCCGCCAAACCAGCGCCCAGGCGGAATAATGAAGCGGCGCACTGCGGTCACCACGCTGCCGCTCGGCGACGTGGACCCGTTCGCCCCCACTCCGGCGCGCCCGGTCCGCAGCCGCCCACGGCCGCTGACGCAGGACGTCCACATCGAGCCCCACCGCCATCCATGGGCACAGCTGGCCTATTGCGCCCGCGGCCTGATCCAGGTCACCGTGGCCTCCGGCACCGCCAGCGACACCACCTACATCATCCCGCCGTCCCGTGCGCTGTGGATACCGCCAGCGGCGCTCCATGCCGTCACGGTGCTGGAAAGCGCCGACCTGCTGACGCTGTACATCCATCCGGACGCGATTCCGGCCGGCTGGACCGGCTGCCATGTGCTGGTGGTATCGCTGCTGCTGCGGGAGCTGATCCATGCGGTGGACAGCCCCCGCACCATCGCAGCGCCCGCCCGCATGGAGGCTCTGACCACGCTGTTGCTGGATGACATCGTGCATGCCGACACGCAGGCGCTGGGCATCCCCCTGCCCCGCCCGGATTCCGGTGATCGCCGGCTGCGCGCGCTATGCGAGGCCGTGCTGCATGCACCGGCCAGCCAGTCCACCCTGGCGGGCTGGGCGGCGGGCGTGGGGGCCAGCGAACGCACCATCACCCGGCTGTTTCGCGAGGAACTGGGCACCAGCTACCAGCAGTGGCGCCAGCAGGTCCTGCTGGCGCATGCACTGCCCATGCTGGCGCGGGGGTTGCCGGTGGGCCAGGTGGCCGCCGCCTGCGGCTACGCGAGCGACAGCGCATTTGCCGCGATGTTCAAGGCCGCCATGGGCCAGCCACCGAGCCGATTCGTCGCGGCCGCCGAGCACCAGCTCGCTTGACAACCGGTATCCGCTCCTTTTTCAGGAGCAATATCGGTATATTCTGCGCTGGCCGGCGGCACTTTTTGCGCAAAAATTGCCCACAATCCCCATCGCCGGGCTATGGCCGGGTCTCGGGCAGGGGTGGTTTGACCTCCACATCCACCACCTCGTGGTCTCCGAGGTAGCGGCTGGCCCGGGGCTCCGTGCGGGTCTCGGCCGCGCCGGAGTCGGGCGCAGCACGAGACCGGCCCCAGGGATTGCGCGGATGGACCCGAAACGTCCAGGGGCTGACCGGCCGGCCCGTCAACCGGCCCCAACCCACCCGCACCGCCGCCGCCACTGCCAGCACCAGACCCGCCGCCAGCAGGCTCACCATGAACACCGCCCCCAGTGCCAACAGCACCAGGCGCACCCCCATACGGGCGCTTTTTGCAATCCAGTCAGGCAAAACGCAGATTCCTTTTTCCATGGGGATAGTCCCCGGTCACTCCAGTGTCGCTGCCCCAGCGGGCCCTGCAGGGTTCACCGGCGAAGCACCCATCCTGCGGCGGGGCATTGCTTTCGCTCCTACGCCACACGGCCAAACCACAGTGCGTACACGATGCACCCCACAACCAGCAGAAACGGGATGGAGTACGCATGGAATACCCGCCATGCCCCGGGCTGGCCCGCCAGCCGCAACGCAATCAGGTTAGCCAGTGAGCCCACCACAAGCCCAAACCCGCCCACATTGACCGCGTAGGCCAGGGTCTTCCAGTCGCTGGAATACGCAGCCAGCGCGATGGCGGCCGGCACGTTGCTCACCAGTTGCGACAGCGCGACGCCGGCGATATACAGCTGCGCCGGAGCCTCCAGCCCCCAGCCGGCCACCAGTTCCCGCACGGCGCCAAGCCCCGCCAGCAGCCGCAGGTCGACAAACATCAGCACAAATACCAGCAGCAGGCCCCAATCCACCCGCAGCAGCACCCGCCGGCGCACCAGCAGGAACACCAGCGCCAGCCCCGCCACGGCCACCCCCGCCAGGCGCAGCTCGGTCAAGACCAGGAACGGCAGGTACAGCGCCAGCGACATCCCCAGCAGCAGCCGGTCGGTCGCCTGCGGTTGCGCCGGCGGCACCAGTGCGATGCGCCGGCTACGGAATGCACAGCCAGCCACCACCAGCAGCAAGGCCAGGCACAGCCCCACCAGCGGGGCCATGTGCAGCATGAAATCGGCAAATGACTGCTGCGACAGCCGCCACAAAAAGAGGTTCTGCGGATTGCCGATCGGGGTCAGCGCCGATCCGGCATTGACCGCCAGCGCCTCGAACACCACCAGCCGCACCAGCGGCAGCGGCACCCGGCGCGCCACGCCCACCGTCAGAGGCACCACCATGAACAGCGCCACATCATTCGTCAACACGGTGGACAACGCCGCCGACGCCAGCACCATCACCACCGCCAGCCCACGCTCGCTGTCCACGCGCCGCACCAGCCAGGCACCTGCATGCTGCAGGCCGCCACTCAGCTCCACGCCCTTGGTCAGCAGCAGCAGGCCCGTCAGCGCGGCCAGCGTGGGCCAATCCACCAGCATGGGCACGGAGGACAGCGGCGCGGCCGACACCGCCATCAGCACCGGCAGGCAGGCCAGCAACACCAGCAGCAAGGGGTCCTTGCGCAGCCATTGCCAGCACCGGTGGACTGGGGATGGGCGCAGGAGGTCGGGTTTCAGCATGGGCCGCGCCATGGTAGCGGGTTGCCAGCCCGCGGCCGCAAGAAAAAAGCCCCGTTGGCATGCGCCAGCGGGGCCTGGGCGCAACCGTCACCGGTTACGCGCGGAACAGCATCTGTCAGACGTTTTCTGCAAGCTGTTCCAGAATGGCCGGGTTCTCCAGCGTGCTGGTGTCCTGCGTGATGGCTTCACCCTTGGCGATGCCGCGCAGCAGGCGGCGCATGATCTTGCCGGAACGGGTCTTGGGCAGGTTGTCGCCGAAGCGGATGTCCTTGGGCTTGGCGATCGGACCGATCTCCTTGCCCACCCAGTCGCGCAGCTCCTTGGCAATGGCCTTGGCTTCGTCGCCGGTGGGGCGCGAACGCTTCAGCACCACGAAGGCCACGATGGCTTCGCCGGTCAGGTCATCCGGGCGGCCCACCACGGCGGCTTCGGCCACCAGGTCGCTCTTGGACACCAGCGCCGATTCGATCTCCATCGTGCCCATGCGGTGACCCGACACGTTCAGCACGTCGTCAATGCGGCCGGTGATGCGGAAGTAGCCGTTCTGCTCGTTGCGCACGGCGCCGTCGCCGGCGAGGTAGATCGTGCCGCCCATTTCCTCGGGGAAATAGCTCTTCTTGAAGCGCTCCGGATCATTCCAGATGGTACGGATCATCGACGGCCAGGGGCGCTTGATGACCAGGTTGCCACCGGAGCCGTTGGGCAGGTCCTTGCCGGTTTCATCGACGATGGCCATCGCAATACCCGGCAGCGGCAGCGTGCACGAGCCCGGCACCAGCGGCGTGGCGCCCGGCAGCGGCGTGATCATGTGGCCACCGGTTTCGGTCTGCCAGAAGGTGTCCACGATGGGGCAACGCTCACCGCCGATGTGCTTGTAGTACCACATCCAGGCTTCGGGGTTGATCGGCTCGCCAACCGAGCCCAGGATGCGCAACGTGGAGAGGTCCCAGTTCTTCGGATGCACCTTCTCGTCGCCGTCAGCGGCCTTGATCAGCGAGCGGATCGCGGTGGGTGCCGTGTAGAAGATCGAGACCTTGTGCTTCTCGATCATCTGCCAGAAACGGCCGGCGTTCGGGTAGGTGGGCACGCCTTCAAACACCACCTGGGTGGCGCCTGCCGCCAACGGGCCGTAGGCGATGTAGCTGTGGCCGGTGATCCAGCCGATGTCGGCGGTACACCAGTACACGTCGTTGGGCTGCAGGTCGAAGGTCCAGTCCATCGTCAGCTTGGCCCACAGCAGGAAGCCGCCGGTGCTGTGCTGCACGCCCTTGGGCTTGCCGGTGGAGCCGGAGGTGTAGAGGATGAACAGCGGGTGCTCGGCACTGACAAACTCGGGCTCGCTGGTGGTGGCCTGGCCCTGCACGGCGTCGTGCAGGTACACATCACGGCCGGCCACCATGGTGCAGGGGGTGGCAGTACGCTGGTACACGATGACGTTCTTCACCGACTCGCAGCCGCCCATGGCAAAGGCTTCGTC
>DASWYJ010000206.1:0-7314 GCA_036405035.1 Burkholderiaceae bacterium | reverse complement strand
TTCCTGCATGGACCGCATTGTCCACGCAGGCGATGCTTCAGGCCGGGATGAGGAAATCCTGGCTGATCCGCCCGCCGATCTCGTTGACGCGATCGAGGAACTGGGTCAGGAAGGCGTGCAGGCCGGTCGCCAGGATTTCATCGATCCGGCCGTACTGCAGGTCCGCCCGCAGCTTGCCGGCCCGGCGCTGGGTTTCGCTCGACTGGTCGCTGGTAACCATGGCCAGGTTGCCCACGACCTCGTTCAGGCTGGCGTGCAGCGAACGCGGCATATCAGGCCGCAGGATCAGCAGCTCGGCCACGCGTTCAGGCTTGATCACGTCGCGGTAGACCTTGCGGTAGATCTCGAACCCGGACACGCTGCGCAGGATGGCGCTCCAGTGGTAGAAGTCGTATTCCTGATCCTTCTCGCTGGCGGCGCCAAAAAAATCATTCTGCAGTGCGTGGAATTTCACGTCCACCAGCCGGGCGGTGTTGTCGGCCCGCTCCAGGAAAGTGCCCAGCCGCATGAAATACAGCGACTCGTCCATCAGCATCGTGCCCACGGTCACGCCGCGCGACAGGTGCGAGCGGAATTTCACCCATTCAAAGAACTGCGCCGGATCGGCCTCGAACTCGCCGGAGCGCAGCATGCGGTTGAGCTCCAGCCAGGTCTGGTTCTGGGTTTCCCAGACCTCGGTGGTCAGAGTCCCGCGCACGGCCCGCGCATTCTCGCGCGCGGCGCGCAGGCAGGAAATGATGCTCGACGGATTGCTTTCGTCGCGCACCATGAAATCCATGACATTCCGGGATCCGATGTCGGGGTACTTCGCCGTGTAGGCCGGCAGCAGCTCGCTGATGCTGAGCAGCCCTTTCCAGCCCAGCTGGGCCACGGCGGTCGACTGCGGCAGCAATGCGGTCTGGTAGTTCACGTCGAGCATCCGTGCCGTGTTCTCGGCGCGCTCGGTGTATCGCGACATCCAGTAGAGGTGGTCGGCGGTGCGGGACAACATGGTGATTTTTCCTTGTATGGGGTGTCGGGTCGCTCAGACTTCCAGGATCCAGGTGTCCTTGGTGCCACCGCCCTGCGATGAATTCACCACCAGCGAGCCCTCCTTCAAGGCCACCCGCGTCAGGCCGCCCGGCACCATCTGCACTTCCTTGCCACTCAGCACGAAGGGCCGCAGGTCGATGTGGCGCGGTGCGATGCCGCTCTCCACGAAGGTCGGACAGCTGGAAAGGCTCAGCGTGGGCTGGGCGATGTAGCCCTCGGGATTGGCCAGCAGGGCCTTGCGGAAATCCTCGATCTCGGCGGTGGTCGACGCCGGGCCGACCAGCATGCCGTAACCCCCCGCGCCGTGCACCTCCTTCACCACCAGGTCCTTCAGGTTGGCCAGCGTGTAGGCGAGGTCATCCTTGTTGCGGCACATGTAGGTGGGCACGTTGTTCAGGATCGGCTTCTCGCCGAGGTAGAACTCCACCATCTTGGGCACATAGGGGTAGATGGACTTGTCGTCGGCAATGCCGGTGCCCACCGCATTGCAGATGGTTACGTTACCGGCGCGGTAGGCCTTGATGAGCCCGGCGCAGCCCAGCGTGGAGGTGGGCCGGAAAACCTCGGGATCGAGGAAATCGTCGTCGAGCCGGCGGTAGATCACGTCCACCCGCTTCGGGCCGCGGGTGGTGCGCATGTAGACGAAGTCATCCTTGACCAGCAGGTCCTGGCCCTCGACCAGCTCCACGCCCATCTGCTGCGCCAGGAAGGCGTGCTCGAAATAGGCGCTGTTGTACATGCCGGGGGTGAGCACCACCACGGTCGGGTCAGCGGTGGCGGGCGGCGCGGAGGCCCGCAGGGTTTCCAGCAGCAGGTCGGGGTAATGCGCCACCGGCGCCACGCTGTGCTGGTTGAACAGGTCCGGGAAGAGCCGCATCATCATCTTGCGGTTTTCCAGCATGTAGCTCACGCCGCTGGGCACGCGCAGGTTGTCTTCCAGCACGTAGTAGTCGCCGCCACCCTGGGCATTGGCTGCACGCACGATGTCGATGCCGGCAATGTGCGAATAGATCTGGTTGGGCACGTCCACCCCCACCATTTCGGGCCGGAACTGTGCGTTCTTCAGGATCTGCTCGGCCGGCACGATGCCGGCCTTGATGATTTCCTGGTCGTGGTACACGTCGTGGATGAAGCGGTTCAGCGCATTGACCCGCTGGGCCAGCCCCCGCTCCATCTGCTTCCACTCGGCTGCGGGGATCACACGCGGAATCAGGTCGAACGGGATCAGCCGCTCCGTGCCGCCATTCTCGGCATCTTCTTCCTTGGCGCCATAGACAGCAAAGGTGATGCCAACGCGCCGGAAGATCATTTCCGCCTCTTCGCGGCGCTTGCGCATCATGTCGCCCGGCTGGCGCGCCAGCCATTCGTCGTAGATTTTGTAGTGGTCCCGGATTTCCGCCCCACCGGTGAAGAACTTGTACGGCAGCGCCGTATACATCTCGTCGAATTTCTGCATGAATACGATCTCCTGTTTACAGCTTAGCAAGTTCCAGGCCGGTCCGAGCAATTCACCAGCATCCGGTGGTGCCAATAGCGCGGAGCCGCGTCCCGCTGGCAGCGTACACCGCCATCCGCCGAATGCCACAGCAGCGCGCCGCAATGCGCGGAATCCAGCACCGTGCTGCCATGTGCCTGGTAGCGTGCCAGCACCTCCGGCGCCGGATGGCCGAAGCGGTTGCGGTAGCCCGCCTGCACCACGGCCAGCCGGGGCTGCACGGCCTGCACGAAGGCCGGGGTGGACGAGGTCTTGCTGCCATGGTGTGGCACCAGCAACAGGTCGGCCTGCAGCGGAGCACCGGCGGCCAGCAGCCGCGCCTCCTGCGCCGCCTCGATATCCCCCGCCAACAGCACCACCCGCCCGGCACCCGCCACCCGCAGCACACAGCTCAGCGCGTTGCTTTTGGTGGCGGCCGCGTAGTCCGCGGGCTGCGGGTGCAGCACCGTGAAATCCACGCCATCCCAGCGCCAGTGCATGCCCGCCGCGCAGCGCGAGCCCGGGCGCTGCGCCCACAGCGGGTGGCTTTCCTCGAGCGCGGCCAGCAGCCCGGCACGGGGCTGCATCGCCAGCACCGCCGCCGCACCCCCGGTATGGTCGCTGTCGCGGTGGCTCAGCAGCAGCAGGTCCAGCCGCACATCCTGCGCCCGCAGCAACGGCACCAGCACCCGGTGGCCGGCGTCGCTGTCCCGCGAGAAACGGGGCCCGCTGTCATACAGCAGCGCATGGCCGGCGGTCTGCACCAGCACCGCGTTGCCCTGGCCGATATCCGCAGCCAGCACACTGAAATCCCCCGGAGCGGGCCGTACCGGCTGCCACAACAGCACCGGCAGCAGCAGGGGCACACCCAGCACGCGCAGCGCCGGCGGCAGCCGCATCGCCAGCAGCACGCCCCCCAGCACACCGGCCACACCCGCCCAGAGCGGCGCAGCCGCCACCGATACCGTGGCAAACGGCAGCGCAGCCAACGCCTCCAGGACCCGGCCGAGCCACCCCATGGCGGTGGCGGCCAGCTGCCACAGCGGCGCATACAGCACCCCCAACAGCGCCAGCGGCGTCACCAGCAGGGTCACCCACGGAATGGCCAGCAGGTTGGCGAGCAAACCCACCACCGATACCTGGCCAAACAGCAGCAGCGACAGCGGCGTGAGCGCCAGGCTCACCACCCACTGCTCCCGCACCAGCGCCGCCAGGCGGCTGCCCGCCCCTGATGCCGCCGCCGCCCACCCCGGCGCGGGATGTTTCCCCTTCCGGTGCGCCGGGGCCGGCCCATCACCCGGCGCTGCGGCAAACAGCACCGCCACCGCCACGAAGCTCAGCCAGAAACCCGCCTGCAGCAAGGCCCAGGGATCGAGCATCACCACCACTGCCATGGCCAGCAGGCACACCGCCGGCCACGGCCAGCGCACGCCGGACAGCCGCAGCAGGCTGGTGGCCAGCAGCATCCAGATGGTGCGCTGCGCCGGCACGCCCCAGCCGCTAAACAGCGCATAGCCGGTGGCCAGCAGCAGCCCGCCCAGCAGGCCGGCGCTGGGCGCCGGCAGCGCCAGGCACAGGCGCCCGCTGCGCCGCCACAGCGCGCCGATCCCGGCTGCGGCCAGCCATGCAAACAGCGTGATGTGCAGGCCGGAGATGCTCATCAGGTGGGCTACGCCGGTGGCGCGGTACACGTCCCAGTCGGCGCGGTCGATGGCGTTCTGGTCCCCCGTGACCAGCGCGGCAACCACGCCGGCCAGCCGGGCGTCGGCCACCGCCAGGCCAATGGCATCGCGCACCGCCTGCCGGGCCTGCTCGATGGGGTGGCGCGTGCTGCCTTCCAGGCGCTGCGGCGGTGGGTCGCGGGGGCCGGTGCGCACGTAGCCGGTGGCGGCAATCCCCTGCTCCCACAACCACAGCTCGTAGTCAAAGCCGTGGGGGTTGCTGTTGCCGTGGGGCGCCTTCAGCCGCACCGTGAACTGCCAGCGCTCGCCGGCGCGCAATGCCGGCGGTGCCGGCTCTGCCTCGCCCACCACACCGGCGCCCCAGCCACCGCCATACCAGCCGAGCTGCAGCCGCGGCGGCACGGCAACGGCGGCGCCCTGCAAGGTGGCGGATTCCACGTCGAAGCGGAAGCGCACGCCGCCCTCGTTGCGCTGCGGCATCGCCGCCACCATGCCCTGCACCCGCAGGTCACGCCCTTCGAGGGCCGGCGCCAGCGCCTGCCCGGCAAAAGCCAGCGCGCGCAAGCCCACCGTGCCGTGGCCCGCCAGCATCCCCGCCAGCACCAGCAGGGCCACGCGCATCCACGGCGGCACCATGGATGCTGCATTTTTAATAGCAAACAATGCAGCAAATACGCTGGCCATGGCCACAAATGCCATATAAACCGGTGCATCCAGCAGGCTCGCCTGCTGCAGTTGCCATGCGCTGCCCATGATCCAGCCGGCCGCCACCGCGCCAGGCCAGACGCCTGGGCGGCGTGCCACGCCGGGACCAACGGACGCAGGGGTCGACATGGGTCTTATGCTAATACCGCGATGACCGTCATGGAAGAATGGCTCAGGACTTGCTAGCATGCAGACAACGCAAGCGCCCCCGGCGCCCGAACCCGAGAGACCGCATGCCCATTCACGCCGCCCTGAACCATGTCACCCACTACCAGTACGACCGTCCGGTGGCCCTTGGCCCCCAGGTCGTCCGCCTGCGGCCGGCACCGCACTGCCGTAGCAACGTCATCTCGTATTCACTGAAGGTCGAGCCGGCGGGCCATTTCATCAACTGGCAGCAGGACCCCTTTGCCAACTACCAGGCCCGCCTGGTCTTCCCCGAAAAAACCACTTCCTTCAAGGTGACCGTCGATCTGGTCGTCGAGATGGCGGTCTACAGCCCGTTTGATTTTTTCCTCGAGCCCTACGCCGAGCAGTTCCCGTTCACCTACACCCCCGAGCAGGCGCAGGAACTCACGCCCTACCTCGCCACCGAGCCCAAGACCCCGCTGGTCCAGGCCTACCTGGACAAGATTGACCGCACCAAGGGCCGCACCATCGATTTCCTGGTCAAGCTCAACCAGCAGGTGCAGCAGGACATCCGCTACCTCATCCGCATGGAGCCCGGCGTGCAGACGCCGGAAGAAACACTGCAGCTCGCCGCCGGCTCCTGCCGCGATTCCGGCTGGCTGCTGGTGCAGCTGCTGCGCCATTGCGGGCTGGCCGCGCGCTTCGTGTCGGGCTACCTGATCCAGCTCACCCCCGACGTGAAGGCGCTCGACGGCCCCAGCGGCACCACGGTCGATTTCACCGACCTGCATGCCTGGTGCGAGGTGTATCTGCCCGGCGCCGGCTGGATCGGCCTCGATGCCACCTCCGGCCTGCTGGCCGGCGAAGGGCATATTCCGCTGGCCTGCACGCCCCGGCCCTCGGGCGCGGCACCGATCGAAGGCGCGGTGGACGAAGCCGAGGTGGAGTTCAGCCACCACATGGGCGTGACCCGCATCTACGAATCGCCCCGCGTCACCAAGCCCTATACCGACGACCAGTGGGCCGCCGTGCTCGCGCTGGGCGAAGCGGTGGACCAGGAACTGCAGGCCGGCGACGTGCGCCTGACCATGGGCGGCGAGCCCACTTTCGTGGCCGTGGGTGACCGCGACGCCGCCGAATGGAACACCGATGCCCTTGGCCCCACCAAGCGCGGCTACGCCACCGAGCTGGTGCACCGGCTGCGCGACGAATACGGCCGGGGCGGCTTCCTGCATTTTGGCCAGGGCAAGTGGTACCCCGGCGAGCAGCTGCCGCGCTGGGCGCTCAGCATCTACTGGCGCGCCGACGGCCAGCCGGTCTGGCGAAACCCCGAACTGTTTGCCGACGAGCGCGTGCCCAGCCACTACACCAGTGCCGACGCGCAGCGCTTCACCCACCTGCTGGCCGGCAAGCTGGGCCTGTCCACCGACTTCATCACGCCGGGCTACGAGGACGTGTGGTACTACCTGTGGCGCGAGCACAAGCTGCCGGTGAACGTCGATCCGTTCGATTCGCGGCTCGACGACGAAATGGAACGCGCCCGCCTGCGCCGCGTCTTCACGCAAAAGCTCGATGCGGTGGTGGGCTATGTGCTGCCGCTGCAAAGCCCCTCCGGCGACGGCAGCACCCCCCGGCTGGCCGGCGCGCGCTGGAAAACCGGCCCCTGGTTCGTGCGCGACGACCGCATGTACCTGATCCCCGGCGACTCCCCCATGGGCTACCGGCTGCCGCTGGATTCGCTGCCCTGGGTCAGCAAGGGCGACTACCCCTACCTGATCGAGCGCGACCCGATGGACCCGGTTTTCCACACCACGCCGCTGCCCTCGCCGCACCAGCTGCACAGCCGCTACGCGCCCCAGGGCCCGGCGGGCGAGGCCCAGCGCGAAGCCAGCCGGCGCATGCAGGCCCGGCACGGCGAAGGCGCTGCCGCGGGTTCTGCCGGCGCAGCCCAAAGCCCCGGCCAGAGCGAGCCCGCCGGCCTGCTGCGGGCACCGCAGCGCTTCGAGTCGGCGCACTGGATCACCCGCACCGCGCTCTGCGTGGAAGCACGCGACCCGCGCCGCGCCAACGGCCCCAAGGCCGAGCAGCAGGGCACGGCGTCCGGCGTGCTGTACGTCTTCATGCCGCCGCTGGCCGAGGTCGATGACTACCTCGACCTGCTCGCCGCCGTCGAGGCCACCGCCGCACAGCTCGGCGTGAAGATCGTGCTGGAGGGCTACCCGCCGCCGCGCGACCCGCGCCTGAAGATGCTGCAGGTGACGCCCGACCCGGGCGTGATCGAGGTCAACATCC